>JADYZL010000284.1 GCA_020853155.1 Bryobacterales bacterium | reverse complement strand
GACCCGCGCAGCCTCATCATGGCGCTGGCAATACCGCTGATCATGCTGCTGCTCTTTGGCTACGCGCTCTCGCTCGACGTGGACCGCGTGCCCACGATGGTCTATGACGTGAGCCGATCCGTCGAGAGCCGCGACCTGATTGCGTCCCTGCGCGGGTCTCGTTTTTTTGAAGTGGTGGATGTTGTCTCCAGCTATGCTTCCATCGAAGAAGCCATCGATCGTGGAACGGTCCTGATGGCGATCGTGATTCCAACCGATTTCTCCCGCCAGATCTTGCGAGGAGAAGAGGCGGAAGTGCAGGTGCTCGTGGATGGGAGCGATTCAAACACGGCGAGCCTTGCCATCGGCTACGCCCAGGGCGTCATCACCGGTTACAGTTCGCGGTTGCAGGCCAAGTTTGCCGACGCCCATGGAGCCGGCCCGCTACGGATGCCGGTCGAGATGGAATCCCGCGTTTGGTACAACAGCGAACTGGCATCCAAGAACTTCATTGTGCCGGGCTTGATTGCGGTGATCCTTCAGGTGATCGCGGCGCTCCTGACCTCGCTCACCATCGCGCGCGAGTGGGAGATGGGCAACATGGAATTGCTGCTCTCCACGCCGTTGCGCCCGGCGGAACTCGTTCTCGGGAAGATGGCGGCTTTCTTCGCAATCGGCGTGGCCGATGCGGCGGTAGCCGTGCTGCTTGGGCGCTTTGCGTTTGGCGTCCCTCTGCGAGGCAGCCTAGGGCTTCTCGCTCTTAGCGTGTTTGTGTTTCTGTTCGGATCTTTGTGCTGGGGTCTGTTGATCTCCGCTCTCGCGCGCACGCAACTGCTGGCTTACCAGATGGGCATCCTCACGTCGTTCCTGCCGTCGTTTCTGCTCTCGGGATTCCTCTACGCCATCGAGAACATGCCCCCGGTGATTCAAGTGTTCACCTATATCGTGCCATCGCGCTATTTCATTGCTGTCCTCCAGGGGATCTTCCTGAAGGGCATCGGAACACAGATTCTCTGGCTACCACTGCTGTTGCTGGCGGTTTATGCTGTCGCGGTGTTTGCGGTCGCGACAAAGAGACTCAACCAGAAGTTGGTGTCCTGATGCTGGGAATTCGCTGGGAACGAATCCGGGAAATTGTGAGGAAGGAGTTCCGTCAGGTTTTGCGGGATCCTCGCATGCGAACCGTGCTCATCGTTCCTCCCATCGCGCAATCCATCATCTTCGGGTTTGCCGTAAACATGGATGTGGAGCATGCGAGGATCGCGTGGATCGATTCGGATCGCACGGTCCAGAGCCGGGAACTGCAGGCTGCCTTCGCGGGGTCTCGCAGTTTTGAGATCACGCACTTTCCGGAGTCCGATTCCGACGCCGGAGAACTCCTCGACCGGGGCGAAGTGATGGCCGTGGTGCGCGTGCTGCCGAATTTCGGCCGCGAGATCCTTCGAGGAGAGACTGCGACGGTGCAACTGCTGGTTGATGGCGCGAATTCGAACACGGCTTCCATTGTGCGGGAGTACGCTCGGCGCGCGGTGGGCCAGTATTCCGGGAGCTTGCGGGGCGGCCAACAGAACCGGAATGCACTAGCGCGCACCCAGGGCAGGGGAGCGCCCATTGCGATGCAGTTGCCTTCCATCCGGACGGAGACGCGCGTCTGGTTCAATGAGAACCTCTTGAGCCGCAACTACTTTGTGCCGGGCGTCGTGGTGAACATCATTGCGCTTGTGACGCTCATGCTCACCGCCCTTGCGATTGTCAGGGAAAAGGAGATCGGCACGATGGAGCAACTGATCGTCACGCCGATTCAGCCGCTCGAACTCATGCTCGGCAAGACGATTCCGTTCGCGTTGCTGGGGCTTGTCCAGATGGTGGCGCTCACCATTTTGGCGCGTTACTTGTTTCACGTTCCGTTTCGCGGCAGCGGATGGGTGCTGCTTGTGGCGACCATTCTCTTCTTGCTAACCACGCTCGGCATCGGGCTCTACATCTCCACGATCTCGCGAACGCAACAGCAGGCGATGATGGCCACCTTCTTCTTCTTCTTTCCCGCTCTCCTGCTGAACGGTTTCGCTTTCCCCATCGCGAGCATGCCCCAGCCAGTACAGTGGGTAACGTATCTGAATCCGGTGCGCTACTTCATGGAAATCGTGCGGGGGGTTTTCCTGAAGGGGTTGGGCTTTGGCGATCTTTGGCCGCAGATGATAGCCATGGCCGTGATCGGCATTTCCGTGATCTTCGTCAGCACGCGGCGGTTCCACAAGCGGCTGGATTGATTCTGCCCGGGATTAGCGGCTGCCGGGCTGCGCTATGTAGTGTGTGAAGCCCGGCGTACTCCGGGTTTCGGCCTCCGCGCCCTCACGAGGTGGCGGAAGAAAGATCCGCCCCGATACGCCGGTGCGCCTGGCGAGTAACGCGATCGCTTGCCCTGTCTCCATCAGACTTGCGGCGGTGGCCAGCGCATCCGTCTCCGTGGCGGTGGGTGCGATCACCGATACCGCCGTTTGGCGCGTCAGGCCGAGGCCGGTTCGCGGATCCACGATGTGCGAATAGGTCTTGCCCTCGATGGTGAAACTTTGCCGGTGCGCGCCGGAGGTGGAGACCGCCCGCGAATGGAGTGAAAGCGGAATCTTCGCTCCGGGGAACTCGTCGCCGGGGTCCAGTTGCACCACCCATCCCCGTGTCGCGGGAGGGGCGGTGCCCAGCGCGATGTCGCCTCCCGAAGCCACCATCGAAGCGGGAATACCCGCTTCCGCGAGCACCGTCCGCATGGCGTCCGCGGCGTAGCCCTTCGCGATTCCACCGAGGTCCAATTGCATGCCGGCGATGCCCAATTGAATGCCGCGGGTGTCTCGGTTCAGGTGGATGTTCCGGTAGCCCACTTTCGCCCTTGCTTCGCGCAGTTCATCGGCGTCAGGAAGACGATGCATATCCCGGCACACGCGCCACAAACGGCTCAGTGGCCCAATGCTGATATCGAAGAGGCCATCGGTCTCCCGCGCCAGACGCTGCGCATACTCGATCACGCGAAAGAGATCTTCGCTTGCTTGAAAGGGCGCGGCGACGCCCTCTTGCATCAGGCGCGAAAGCTCACTCTCCGGCTTGTAGTCCGAGAGCTTCGCATCGAGTTCGTCGGCGCGGGCGAACGCCTTGTGAATGGCGCGGTAGCCCGCTTCCTCGTCGCGGGCAAAGGTCACCACGCGGAACATCGTTCCCATGCATGGTTGGGCATGGGAAAGCCGCATCCAGGACTTTGTCTCCCCGGTGAGCAGCGGGCTCAGCGCCGCGCCAAGCAGCGCGCGCCGGCTAGTCATGCTCGACGCCGTTGTTCCAATACGCGAACATTTCTTTCGCCGTGGGCACCTTCATCGGACGCACCAGTCGAAAGCCCAGCCATTGTGCATCCGTTTCATACCAGATGCTCTTCGGCAACTGCGGATCCTGGAATTTCCATTCCGGGTCGCTTCCCCGGCGCGCCCCGCAGCGCAGCCGCACCGCATCGTCGGCCCAGCCACCACCACGAACAACGAGTGGGTAAGGCTCTGTGGGCTTGTTCCACGGATTGAGGGCGAGTTCTCCCCCGGAGCCATAGAAGCTTTCGTCGAGCTGGTCCAGGGTCCACTCCATGACGTTGCCGTGCATGTCGTGGAGGCCCCAGGGATTTGGTTTCTTCGTCCCAACTTTCTGGTATTTTAGGCCGCTGTTGCCGGCAAACCAGGCGTACTCGCCGAGTTGGGCCGGATCGTCCCCAAACGAATACGCCGTCGTCGTTCCCGCGCGGCAGGCATACTCCCATTCGGCCTCCGTGGGCAAGCGGTAGTAATGCCCGGTTTTCAGGCTGAGCCACTGGGCGAATTTATTTGCCGCATGTTGCGTCATGCTGATGGCGGGAAAGTCGTTGATCCCCATCCCGAAGCTCATTTCGACGTAGGGCGGTGTGGGGCGGCTCACCGCATCCACCATCGCATTCGGATTCTGCTTCTCGTTCGCCTGCTCCGTGAACATGAACAGCCGGTAGGCGTCCCAGGTCGTCTCCACCTTCGCCATCCAGAACGGATCCACTTTCACCTGATGCACCGGGGCTTCGTCCGGGCTATGTCCGGCTTCGGTTTCGGGCGTCCCCATCGCGAAAGTTCCGCCACGGATCGGGACGAAGTCGAGCGTAATATCTGTAGCGGGAATGGCTTCCGTATAGGGCTTCATCAACGCTTCACTGGTTACTCGACTGCGCGCCAGGATGCGCGGGCGGGCCGCAGTGACGAGCGCCATGTCGTCCTTGTACTTGGCCGGCGCCCTACGCCCTCCCACAACAAAACCCTCCGGCCATTTAGCTCCTTCGAGGATCCACTGCCGGATCAGCTCTTTCTCTGCGTCCGGAAGCGGGGCAGCGGGGGGCATCATTCTCGGATCTCCCTTCTTCAGCAGGAGAGACGTATAGAGGGCGCTCTTCGCCGGGTCGCCCGGCGTAACACCCACGCCAAGTGAGGTCCTGGTGTTCAGTTCCGCGCGCGTATGCAATCGCACTCCGCCCAGCGCCGCGCGCTCCCCGTGACAACTCACGCACGAGCGCTGCAAAATCGGCGCCACCGATTTCTCGAAATCCACCGCCGCGCCTGCCGGGAGTACACCGCCTGCCAGCAACGCAAGAAGAAGCAAGCCAGGAAAATGTTTCATGGAGACTATGATGACAAACCGCGCCCGTTCGCGGGAGAGGCTCCGCCCGCATTCAACGAATACTGGCGGCACGGAAATGCCCGGCGGGGGAAGCATGCCGCCCGGCTACTTCGCGGGCAGCATATTGCGGATGGCCGCGATCTTCCAGCCATCCGCGCTGCGGACAGCCAAAAAGGTGCTCCACATCCTGCGTGCTTCGCGTCCATCCGATGCGTCGATTTCATAGCGGGCATCGGCAATGGCAACGTCCGGGGAAAGGAAGCGGACCGTCTCTACCGCGATCGTCCGGGCGCCCGGATTGCCCCGTGAACTGGCAAGCATGCCCTTCACCAGGCTTTCCCTGCCACGACGCCACTCGCCGTTCGAAACCAGTTGATCCGCGCCTGCGGTGAACAATCTCTCTATGGTAGCCGCGTCCGTTTGTTCTCGCGCTTCGGCATACTTTGCCACGAGAGAGCGGATGGCGGCGGTATCCCCGCTGTCGGTTTGGGCGAGCGCGGCAAGGCTCGCACTCATGATCAGGAGCAGCGCGGCAATGATTCGCATGGAAGCCTCAATGACGCTCAGCTTAGCGCACCTTTGGAGCGAGGCTTGGTGGGGAACTGGAACGGCGGGAAGCTGGCGCCGGAACATTTATCCGGCGCCGCAAAAACAAGAACGCGCGAACACCCTCGAAGCGAGGTTGTTCGCGCGTCTGCAATACCGGCTGGATGAGGCTTATTTCGCGAGATCGACCGCGCTGAAGAAGTAGGCCAACTCGATCCCGGCATTTTCATCGGAATCGCTGCCGTGAATGCAGTTGCGTTCAATGCTGGCGGCGAAGAGCTTGCGGATGGTGCCTTCGGCGGCGTTGGCCGGGTTCGTGGCGCCCATCACTTCACGCAGCTTTACCACGGCATCCTCGCGTTCGAGCGCGAGCGTCACCACCGGGCCTTCCGTAATAAAGCGGATGAGATCCGGGAAAAAGGGGCGCTCCCGGTGAACGCCATAAAAGCCTTCGGCTTCGGCGACGCTCAGTTGGCGCATCTTCATCCCAACGATACGGAAGCCGTTGTGCTCAAGAACCGCGAGAATCTCGCCAATTTGGCCGGACGCGACGGCGTCGGGCTTGATCATGCTGTAGGTGCGTTGAACGTTGCTCATAGTACGGCTTTCAGTGTTTCTCCAATTACGGCGGGCGAATCGCACACGTGGATGCCTGCTTCGCGCATCGCCTGAATCTTGTCTTCCGCCTTGCCCGATCCGCCGGAAATAATGGCGCCGGCATGGCCCATGCGCCGGCCGGGAGGCGCGGTCTGCCCCGCGATGAAGCCGACGACCGGTTTCTTTACGTTGGCCTTGATATACGCGGAGGCGCGCTCTTCGGCATCGCCGCCAATCTCGCCGATCATGATAATGGCATCCGTGTCCGGGTCTTCGTTGAACAGGCGGACCGCATCGGTATGATTGGTCCCGATGATGGGATCTCCGCCGATGCCGATGCACGTGCTCTGCCCAATTCCGAGGCGCGTGAGCTGGTGCACGGCTTCGTAGGTGAGCGTGCCGGAGCGGGAGACGACGCCTACTCTTCCGGGGAGGTGAATCGCCGCCGGCATGATGCCGATCTTAGCCTCGCCGGGCGTGATGATGCCGGGGCAATTGGGGCCGATCAGGCGCGAGGAGCGGCCCTTCATGAAGGCCCACACCTTTACCATGTCGTTGGCCGGAATACCTTCCGTGATACACACGACCAGCGGAATCCCCGCCGCGACCGATTCCATAATGGCGTCTGCCGCGAATGGCGGCGGCACGAAGATCAGGGCAACGTTCGCCTTCTCCTTCTCCACCGCCTCGGCAACGGTGTTGAATACCGGCCGGTCCAAATGGGTACTGCCCCCCTTGCCCGGCGTGACACCGCCCACAACCGTGGTGCCGTAAGCGATCGCCTGTGAGGCATGGAAGCTGCCTTCCTTGCCCGTGAAGCCCTGAACCAGGACGCGCGAATGTTTATTAACCAGAATGCTCATCGTTGCTG
>JADYZL010000283.1 GCA_020853155.1 Bryobacterales bacterium | reverse complement strand
CGCGGCGCCGCCAAAACTGCTCCACAAACTGCTCGCGCTCTTCATCGGTCGCCAATCGCTTGAACGCCTGCCGCTCCTCGTCCGTAATCACGTACGCGACGTCTTCATCCAGCCAACGCTTGTAAGGGGTCTCCAACTCTTTCCGCAGCCGTTCGAGACGCTTCCGGCGGTCCTTCTCGCTAAGGGGTCGCGCAACGGTTTCTCGTGTTTGCGAAGGGGCCTGCTGTGCATCCTGGGCGAGCACAATTCCACCGCCCACGGTGAACAGGAACAAGCCGGACGTAGCGATTAGTCGATTGAAACTCATGAAGAACCGGCGCTCGTACAGATTTTGAGCTATCTCAAGTTTAGGTCCTCGATGACAAGGGGTCAAGCCGGTACTGGCCGATCCCCCTTGCCGTTGAGGCCCACCGATATCCCGTTTTGACGTGGGAAGCGGCACAGAGGTTGCGGTGAACTTCACGGAGTGCGGTAGGCGGCGTTTGCTCTCTCTACGGCGCACAGCGGCTCCTCCGACACTTTTTGAAATTCGTTACATTTGCAAACTTCACCCTCAAATGGGTTAGTCTTTCGCCCCCACAAAAGATCGAAAATGTCTACCGATGAGTGATAGTTTACGCTATCCAGTTCTGCTTATACTGAAATTTCTAAAATTACAATAGAGCATCTAAACGCCTTTGAAAACGGCCTTTAGAGCATGCGGCAAGCTTGTCGCGAACCGCTGGGTAAGGAAGTAGGATCGGAATGAATGCGCGCGCCCTCGGAGTCCAGGAATCCTTAGGGAAGATCTTATCGACTCCGATTTTCAAGTTGAGCGGAAAGAAACTCCTGGCCAAAGGCCACATCCTCACGGAAGACGATATCCGGCTGTTGCAGACCGAGGGGTTAGATCAGGTATGGGTCGCGGAACTCGATGCCGGAGAGATCTCCGAGGATGAGGCTGTGCTTTCCGTTTCCACCAACATGGCGGCGGGTTCGCTCGAGATCCGGCTTGCCGCGGGGGGGCGCGCGAATCTGGTCGCCACGGAGAACTGCTGCGCGGTGATCGACGACGACCTGCTACGCCAGATCAACCTCACCTCCAGCATCGTGATCGCCACGGTCGCCAATTTCTCCTATATCCGCGCCGGTCAGCGTCTGGCCATTGTGAAGAGCACGCCGTTCGCCGTCGAGGAAGAACAGATTGAGGCCGTTCTCAACATCCTCCGGGAACGCGGCCCCATCATTCAGGCAAGGCCCATACCCCCTCCGAAAATCGGCGTCTTGTATACGGACCCAATCCATGCGGAGCGCTCCAGGCATCTGTTTGAGAACGTAATGCGGCAGCGGTTAGAGAATTACGGGGCCAACGTAAACATCGCGCTCGGCTGTCTGGAAGAAGAGGCAATGATCGCGAATTCCCTCGGATATTTGCTGAAGGCGAAGCCAACCGCCATCGTCATTGCCAGCACCACCGCTCCCGCCAGTCCGAAGGATGCGGTGGGCAGGGCCATCCAGAGATCCGGATGCAGCATCGAGCGCTTCCTGGCGCCGGTGGAGCCGGGCAACCTCCTGCTGCTCGCGTATCACGATGAGATCCCGGTCATCGCCGCCCCCGGTTGCTACCGCTCGCCGAAGAAGAATGTCCTCGATGTCCTGCTCCCTCCGCTGCTCTCCGGCTACCGCGTCTCCGGTTGGGAACTGGCGGCCTTCGGCAACGGCGGGCTCCTCATTTAGTACGTCAACCCGTTTTGAGCGGCCCATGCCCGGCAGTTCCGTTCGTCCCGCCTCGCGCAGCCGCAGCGCGTGCGTCCCGGCAAAATGCGCGGGGCAATCGGAATGCGTGCGCGCATCCCGTATAATTGGAAGGGCCTCCGCGTGAGCGCGCCGCCGTGAATTCTCGAAACGCTCCGGTTTCCGCCGCGCGGCGCATTCCCGGCGCACGGCGGGGCTGTGGTAAATTTTGGGGTATTCAAACCCGTGGATCGTGGAAATGTCCTACGGGTTGCCAGTGCGACTCATCATGTTTGAACAAACCGCCCAACGCGTCGTCGATGTGATTGTATCGACTCAAAAACTCGATCCGGCCAAAGTGACGATCGACAGTACCTTTGAAGAGTTGCAGATTGACTCGCTGGACGGCCTCAACATCGTCTTCGCGCTGGAAAACGAGTTTGATATCGACATTCCCGACGACAAGGCGAAAGAGCTTTCCAACGTCCGCCAGGTTGCCGAACAAATCAACGCGCTGCTCGAATCCAAGGCGCAACCTCCGGCCGAAGCCTCGGTTTGAGTAACGATTCCATGAAGCCCAGACGCGTGGTGATTACAGGAACCGGCGCCGTGTGCGCGCTGGGCCGCGGGTGCGCTGGGCTCTGGCAATCGCTGTCCTCCGGCCAAAGTGGATTCTCCCCGCTCCCCAAGTTCGCCCCGGGCGAGTTGAAGTTTTCCATCGCCGGCATTGCGAAAGATTTCCCCGACGACCGCGTTCCCCCCAGGGTGCAAGACCTCACGGATCGCTTCGCGCAGTTTCTGCTCGCATCCGCGCAGGAAGCCGTTGCCCAAGCCGGCCTCGCGCCGGACGACCCGCGCTGGGCGAATGCCGCCGTCATCACAGGCACCAGCATCGGCGGCGAAACGGTGCAGGATGAGTCCTTCTGGTCGATGTACGGCGAAGGCAAACCCCGGGTTCACCCGCTGCTGATCCCCCGCTCCATGCCCAACTCGGGAGCCAGCCACCTGAGCATGGCGCATGGCGTGTGCGGCCAGGTCTATACCGTTTCCACTGCGTGTTCTTCGTCGAATCACGCGATCGGCCAAGCCTTCATGGCCATCCGCTCCGGCGCTTGCGATCTCGCCCTCACCGGGGGAAGCGAGGCGCCCATCACGTTCGGGTTTCTGAAGGCGTGGGAAGCCATGCGGGTGGTTTCTCCCGATACCTGCCGCCCGTTTTCACGGGGCCGGGGCGGCCTGATATTGGGCGAAGGCGGGGGCATTCTCGTGCTCGAATCGGAGGAGACGGCGCTCGCCCGCGGAGCCACCATCCTTGCGGAACTGGCCGGTTTCGGGATGTCCGCGGATGCCCATCACCTGACGATCCCGAAGGCGGATGGAGCCGCCCTGGCCATGCGGCGCGCGCTCGAATCCGCCGGAATGGCCCCCGGGGATGTGCAGTACATCAACGCGCATGGAACGGGGACTCCCATCAACGATCCCGTGGAAACCGCCGCCATCCGGCTCGTCTTCGGAGATCATGCGAACGCCCTCGCCGTGAGTTCCACCAAGTCCATGCATGGGCACGTTCTGGGCGGGGCCGGCGCCGTTGAGGCCATCGCCACCGTGCTTGCGATCACGCACCAGACCGCGCCGCCCACCGCGAATTTCACCGAAACCGATCCGGAATGCGACCTGGATTACGTCCCCAACACCGCCCGCCCCATGGAGATCCATGCCGCACTTTCCAATTCCTTTGCATTCGGCGGCCTGAATGCGGTGTTGGCCTTCCGGCGATACCGCTGAGCGCATGGCTCCTGTCGTTAATTCCCCCGTTCCCTCTCCCGCGGAAACGTCCGAAGCACCAGTTGTCCGCCGCCGCAACCGTGGGAGAGCCGCCGGCATTTCGTTACACTGAGGGACAATGGCGATTCCTCCCCGCGCCGGCAAGACGGCCGTCGACGCCCTGTTAGAAGCGGAAGACCTGCGCGCGGCCTCGGCATGGTTCGCGAACAACAAAGCCTGGATTCTCGAGCGGCAGTTGGCCGTCTGCCGGGTGGCCGCCCCGACGTTTCTCGAAGAACAGCGCGCGGAACTCCTTCGCGAGATGCTCGGCGCCATGGGCTATGCGGCCAGCCTGGACGCCGTGGGCAACGTGCTGGCGCTGCGGGATGCCGCTTCCTCGCGCCCTCTAATCGTCGTTTCGGCGCACATGGATACCGTGCTCGCGCCGCGCCGCCCGGAGGATATCGTGTTGAGTGCGGACGGCATCCTCCACGGCCCCGGGGTCGCGGATAATGGCGCCGGGCTTGCCGGATTGCTCGCCATGGCCCATGTCTTCGCGAGCATCCCCATTCGGAAGGATTGGCCCTGCACGCTCGCGTTTCTGGCCAATGTCGGGGAAGAGGGCGAAGGCAACCTCACCGGCATGCGCTATCTCTGCCAGAGTTCCCCGCTCGCCGCGCGCCTGGCCGGGGTGCTGGTGCTCGATGGGCCGGGCCAGGAACACATCACCTCTCGCGCGCTCGCGAGCAAACGCTTTGAGATCCTGATGCAGGGCAAGGGCGGCCACAGTTGGAGCGATTTCGGTCTGGCGAATCCCAACCACGCCCTCGCCCGCGCCGTGGCGATGTTCGCCGATGCCTATCCGCCCGAGCGCAGCAACGCGGCTGGCCGCTTCGCCATCAACGTGGGCGTGCTGCAAGGCGGCTCCACGATAAACGCGATTCCACAATCGGCCATGGCGAAGGTGGATATCCGCTCCGAACGCGATTCCTTGATCGAAGAGCTTGCCGCCGCGCTCGCCCGATTCGTGGAACAGGCCATCGCCGCGGAGCACAAGGTGGCGCGGAAGGGACGGCTGAGCGCGCGCCTGAAGGAAATCGGCGCTCGCCCTGGTGGGGCGCTGCAAGAGGATAGCCCCTTATTGAACGCCGCGCTGTCGATTGATTCCGCTCTCGGCATTCGCTCGCAGATCGACACCTCCTCCACGGACGCGAACATTCCCCTCTCGATGGGCATACCCGCGTTGACGCTCGGCGCTGGCGGCACGGGTGGGGGAGCGCACACCAGCGACGAATGGTATTGCCCCGATGCGCGGGACCTCGGCTTGCGCCGCGCGTTCTTCCTCGCCTGCGCCATGCTCTCCGGCGTGGCCGCCTCGCCGTCCGCTGCCGGAGGGAAATGAATCGCGAACGCGGGATCGAAGACGCAGATCCGCTCGCTGCGAAAGCCGGCCACACGAACGGCTCACAGCGCAGTTCCACCAAGCTGCCCGCGACCCTCGCCCTCATCGCCGTCTCCGCCATTTGGGGAACCACCTTCACGCTGGTGAAAAGCGCTCTCGAAGACGCGTCTTCCCTGCTCTTCCTCACCCTGCGCTTCGGCGTGGCAACGCTCTCATTGTGGGTCGCCTTCCGCTGGAAGGGCCCGCTTCGCCTCAACGGAACCCTCGCGCGAAACGGCGCCATCCTGGGCATCGCTCTGTTCGGGGGCTATCTTTTCCAGACCGTGGGTCTGCGCTTCACCACGCCGGCCCGGTCCGCGTTCCTCACCGGGCTGTTCATCGTTTTCGTTCCCGCGCTCCTCGCGTTGCACCGCCGCAAACTCCCCCGGCCATCTGAACTCGCGGGAATTGCCGTCGCGCTCATCGGGCTTCGCCTGCTAGCCTCCCCCATCTCCTTCGATGGCGCCTCCAAGGGAGATGCGCTCACCCTCGTTTGCGCCGTTTCCTACGCGGTGCATATCCTGCTATTGGGCCGATTCTCCCCCGCAGGCAACATCCGGGCGCTCACTCTGCTGCAAATCGGAATGGCGTTCGTACTCAGCCTCGCGAGCTTCTGGTGGGCGGAGGAGGCTTTCCTGCGAGCATCCGCCCGCTTGTGGATCGCCGTCGGCGTCACCGGAATCCTGGCCACCGCCGTCGCGTTTCTCGTGCAAACCTGGGCGCAGCAGATCATCCCCCCCACGCGAACCGCATTCATTTTCGCCCTCGAACCAGTCTTTGCCTGGATCACGTCCTTTCTGGCCATTGGAGAACGCCTATCGGCGAGTGGCATCCTCGGCGCCGCCCTGATTCTAGCCGGAATCTTCCTCGTCGAAACAAAGACTCTCCCCTCCCCCTTCCGCCACGCCCGTCTGCGCAAGCTGGAATGAAACCGCGGCGGTGCTTTTTGGCAAGCTTGCCGATTCAGGACAGTGCCGGCCACCTCCCCTCCATGAAGAAAGCCACCGCCGCTTCGCTCCGATAGCGATCGTCATCATCCTGGAAACCCGATCGGCTTCCGCGGAATGCGCACGAAACGGAACTGGGCGAGAGTGCGGTCGAGGGGGCTGAAACGTGTGACCGCGGAAGCGATCTGGCCGGCTCTCACGTACAACCTGCAACGCTACCTCGCCCTCATGAACCCCACGCTCCAACCGGCCTGAATCCAGACCTCGCCGAAGCCCAAACCCGCCCCCAGAACCCCGTTTCGAGCCTCCCTATGCGCCCCTGACGCGATTCGCGATTGAGAACCGCGCGAGCGGTCCTGATTTGGCGAAATCAGAACCGAAAAACCAGAAATGGCGAGTTTCTTTAGAATCACCGGGGTCCAGGCCTGGGTACTATCGGGGAAAGGGTTATTTCACGGCTTCCTCTCTTGAAAATAGCCGCAACCTATTGAGTCTTCAGGTGTCCCATTGATCGGCTAATTTTCATGATCGGGGGTGAACCCGCGGTTCATGGGCCAGTGCTGTCCCCGAATTCTCGAATTCTTCCCGAATTCCGAATTAGCCAATAAACCCGGAAACACGGAGGCTGCTCCGGTTCGCCTATGATGGCGAATTTGATCGCTACTCCTGGTAGTCCTCAAACTCCCACTTTCCCAGTCGACTGAGCTGCTGAGCGACCTCCTTCCATGATTGTCCAGAGCAACGTTCGGAAAATTTAGCGATATAGCTCACGAGGCTCGCGTAGTCATATCTGAATACGATGAGCAGGTGGAGTCCCAAAATGATCTCAGAAGCAGCATACCTCCGCCGAAGCCATTCGGGCGTGCAAACGACCATATCGAAGGACTCTTCCCCCTCGCCCCCTGCAGGGCCAACCATGGCTTGGAGTAGGAACCCGAAACTATCAGACTCCTCCGGGCGGTACCCCTTGAGGTCGTCGATATCGGGGCTGTGCAGGCGCTTCAATTCGGCTCGCATTATTGGATATCCAAGTGTCCGTTGGTCTGCCACTGCCCGCCTGGCGTCCAGCGAGATTCAAAATTAGCCTGTGTTTTGCTGAGGTTGGGTTTGAATGATGGCTGTCGGTACTGCCTCAACCCATCCGCACTAATAAGTGTCTTTCCGTCGCTAGCAACCTTGGCTCCCTCGCCCACCCATGCTTTGCCTAGCGCCTCAGCTTCTTCGGCTGTTCCACTGCCGAGACCGAAATTACCTTTCCCCTTTGCCGCTTGCCGAAGGATGTTTATCAGTCTAGCCAGCTTCGCTGCGTCCCGTGCCTCATGAAGCGCTTTGAGTGTGCTCCAGCCTCCTTTCGTTAAGCTCTTTAACCCCCAGAGTGCCGCCGCGTCTTGCCCGGCATTGCTGAACACCTCGGACCACTGATGCGTGGAACTGAGATTCTCACCTACTCCCTGAAGCATGAGGAGACGCGCTGCCTCCCAACCGACTCCGACAGTAGTCGAGCTTGGTCTATCGTCGCCGATAGTTCCGTTTGCGCAACTGCCCTTGAAAAGCAACGTACCCTTGTCGTCGGCATCCCAATAGCCGCCGCTTGAGTCCTGGCTGCAACTTCCGCTCGGATCGACGAAGCGAAGGGGATTACTCCGCACGTATGCATACATGTTCCAGCTCTGCCCATCCTCGGGCTGCTGGTCGGCGAAGGGTACGTCCGGACTGGTAAACCTGGCGATACTCGCCCACAGATACCGGGCGTTGAAGTAGTCCTGACCGGTGTCGGTGCCGGCGTTGGATTCGCCGTCTCGCATTTGGCCGGTGTAAAGCGGCTTTTCGCTCGAGGCGCCGCCATAGCAGTCGTAGCCGCTCCGGCTGATCTGGCCGCCGAAGGGGGCGTAATCGAGGCGTTCGAGGCAGGCGCCCGTTCCGCTGAGGATCATCCGCGTCGAACTCAGGTAGTCCGTCGTGAAGTAGTGCGTCCCGGCTGTTTGCGCAGGGCCGCCGTACTCCGCCATCAACTGGCCAGCGGCGTCATAAAAGAAATACGTCGTGGTGCCGCCCGCCGTCTTCGCCACGCAGCGGCCCTCGGCGTCGTAAACGTAGCTCGCAACTTCCGTGCCGCCAACCTTGATCTGCGACATGCGGTTCTCGCCGTCGTAACTGGCCACCGTTCCGGCGGCCACCGACAACTGCGTCTGGTTCCCCGCCGCATCATACGCTGTGTTCGCGAGCCGATTATTCACCACGCCCCCGCCCAGCAAATACCACGACGCCCCCGTCTGCCGCAGCGCCGGCACCCCAGAGGCGGAGGTTTGCCACACATTGCCGAAAGCGTCATGGCCGAAATATTGGTTCTTCCCGCCCGTTTCCGTGAAGGACGACAGCCGGTCCGCGCCCGTGTAGGCGTAACTGCGGTCCACCGCCTGCAGCGCGCCCTGGTGCAGGTGCTCCAACCGCTCCACGCGCAGATCCCCGTTATTGTCTGTTCCCGTCTCCTCGAAGGTCGTGCCGTTGTAAGCCCCCGAGTAGGCCCAGCGCAGCCGTAGCAGGATGCTGGCACCTTTGGTGACCTCAACCCGGCGTGCCTGCAGGCGGCTGTTGTAAGCGCGCGTCTCGGTCCACTGGTTCGCGCCATCGAGTCCCAGCGTCGCCCCGATGAGCGCACCCGCCGGATTGTAAGCCGCGTTCTGCATGTAGTAGGAAGTTCCCGTTTCGCCCTTCCGCACTTGGCTCACACGGTTCGCTCCGTTCACATCATAGCTGACCCAGTTGCCCGACGGGTAGCGCAGCTTCGCCAGCGCCCCGCCCACGGCGTACGCGTAAAGAAACGTGTAATCGCTCAACGTGCCCGTCGTCTGGCGGCTCTCGAGCACCCGGCCCAGCGGATCAATGCTGCGGTACTTCGTGCCGGAAACCAGCGCCGCCCCGTTCCGGGCCACCGCGTGCGTGAGCGCTCCCCGCGCGTGATCGCTACGGCCACCCACAGTAACGCAGCTGTCGCTCGCGAGGTCGTATTCCTTGCCGTCATAGCAAAAGCGCAAGCCGGGCGTCACCGGATCCGTCGCGCTATAGTCGGTCTTCACCACGCGGCCCAGCGCATCGAGCGTATTGGTGAGTGTCACTCCGCGCGCGTCTGTTCGCGTCTTAAGCGACCCGTCCGCGAAGTAGCAGTACGCGGCCGTCCCGCTCTCCGGATTCTGCGCCGTCAGCAGCCAGCCCAGCGAGTTGTAGGTGTAGGTCCGCGTTTGCGTCTTCTGGCTGCCGTAGGTCCAGGCATCACTCTGCGAAACCCCCGTCAGGTTGTCCAGGGCGTTGTAGGTATAAGCGGTGGTGCCCGCGGGGTTCGTGGCGGAGGCGATCCGCCCCAGCGGGTCGGCTTCCGTCGAAGTTACCTTCGACGCCGCGTCCGTCACCTGGGTGACGCGCCCCTGATAGCTGTACGTTACCTTGCCGGTTAACGCGGCATTCGCGCCGAAGGGGGGCGGCATGCCCGCGCCCCGGTATTGCGATACTTCCAGCGGCCGGCCCGCCTGGTCCAATCGCTGCAGCGTCCACCCCATCGTTTCCTCGGTAGAGGCCGTGGCGGCCACATGCGGATTGGACCTCAGCACGTAACTGCCCTCCGAGCCTGCGGTATTGACCCGCTTGCTCAAAGCGATGGAAACGATTCCCGTCTCCCCCGCCATCGGGATCGGCGTCATGTCCCCATCGCCGTTCGTCCGCACCAGGATCGCCTCGCCCAACGGGTTGTAGTGCGTGACCGTCGCCGTCTTTGCGTCCATCACCGCACGCATGCGATCGTTCGCGTCGTCGTACTCGGTCGTGATCACGCTCTTGCGGTTCGCCGTGCTCTGTTCCGCCGCCAGGATTGCCGATGTGGCGCGCCCGTAGCGGTCGTAGTCAAAGCGGCTTTCAATACCTCCGTTCGATACATCCACGGAGCGCGTGGGCAGCCCGCTCGCGCAGTCATATTCGAAATTGCTTTGGGTTTGCTCGCTTAGCCCCGGCGCCACCTTCCGCGTCGTCACATAAAGATGCGATCCGCACCCGGCGGAGGAACCATACTCATACGTGGTGGTGATCCCTCCGGGAACGATCGTCTGCGTCGGCACCGTCTGTCCGGCGCTTCCAGTGGCATAGGAATGCTGC
Source organism: Bryobacterales bacterium (assembly GCA_020853155.1). Lineage (GTDB taxonomy): Bacteria > Acidobacteriota > Terriglobia > Bryobacterales > Bryobacteraceae > JACTMJ01. The sequence goes on along the minus strand of JADYZL010000283.1, from coordinate 328 downwards.
GTGACCGCGGAATCCGACGCGCCGCTCAACGTAACGGCGGTCACCGCCACGGGCGGAACCGAGGGGCGGAGCACGCTATTCCATTCGAGCTGCCGGGTCACATTCCCGCTCGTGGCGTGATTGTCGTACTCGAACTGCGTCACCGATTGGACGACGAGCGGCGTTGGGCTCGCGGCGGTTCCGCCGGAGACCCGGACATCAAGGATGGAATCCCGCTTGGCCGGCGCGCTCATCGACCAATAGGCGTTTTGCGCGTTCTTGTACTCTGCGGGCAGCGGGTCGCCCTCGGTCGCAAGAATTCGGCTTCCACCGGAATTGCGGGGAGGCG
>JADYZL010000282.1 GCA_020853155.1 Bryobacterales bacterium | reverse complement strand
TCCGCCGAAGCCCTACTTTCCGTTTGACCAGAAGGCCGACATGGCGAGCGTGTTCCGCAATGCCTTCAACCGCAAGAACTACCACGCCCACCCGGACACCCATCTCATGCGGCTCGGATTGCGCACGGGAGAGTCCGTGCGGATGTTCTACCGGCCCCAAGGCCGCTTCTATCTGCGGGAAGGGCTTCCCCATGACCTCGGCGTAACGTATCGCGACTATTGGACGCTGGGGCCCGTCCGCAAGGACTCCATGGCGCTGACGGACGAATCTCCCGCCGCGTACGGCAATGCTCGCTTTGACTATCGCCCGCAGCTTGGATCCGCCGCGTTTCGCGCCGAGAATCCGGAGATTCGGGACGTCATCCCGTGTGAGGGCAAGCGAGCCGCAACACTTTGCGCGGCTCCGGGCGTCACGGCTTCCATGACGATCGCGGTGAATACGCCCTTCCTCATCGCCGGTTTGCAGAACGATCTTTCCAATCTGAACGACGGCACCGAGGGAGCCGTGATTTCCGGCCAGTTTTGGCGGCTTCGCGAGGAAGACAGCAACGTGATCTCCGTCAGTGTGGACCAGGGAAACACGTGGCAGGAAGTGTGGCGGAACCGGCTGATCGGCGCGATCCCGTTCCGTGTGGACGTTACGCCGCTTGTGGAGGGCTATTCAGGCTACAAAGTGAAGTTCGAATGGACCGATTTCGCCAGGGAGGATCGGAGCGGCATCTCCGGCCTCGCCTTCGAGACCTGGGCGGAACTCTCGCCGATGGCGCTGCCCCGGTTGGGGACGGGTTCGAATCAGTTCCACGTCGCGGCGAGCGGAGAAGCGGCCCAAATGCTCAATAGCGCGTGGCACCGGAAACTGAGCCTTCCGGGCGAGACCCACGAGAACCTGGACATCTATCCGGAAGCACCGTATCTGCGGCCTCGAAGCGCTACTCGGCCGGGAGTGCTGGAGTTTGGGTTGCCGCTCTCTGCCGCCGCGAAGGAAGTTCGCGTGAGTGTGCTGGCACGGGCCCTCGCCGGTGAGAATCCTAGGGATACGCGCGTAACCCTTTCCCTCTCGGAAGATGGCGGCCGCACCTGGAAGGAACTCGAAGCCTTCCGGCCGAACCCGGAGCATGAGGATCCACGCATGTGGTTTAACCATGTGATCGCCCGAGCCTCCGCCGTCACGGCGCGGACACGGCTTCGCGTGGAGGTGGAGCAAGGCGGGTTGGAACAGATTGCAACCTCCGTTCTCTCGACGCCATCGGCTGCATCCGCCGATTCCCTCCGCATCACGCACGTGTGGCTCGAAGGGGACGCGGAGAGAACGTCAACCAATGACGTTAGACTTGTTCAGGGCATAGGAGACTACCGGGTGGAGACAGGGTCTGGCCGAATTCGTAACCGGGAACTGCGCATTGAGGCGGTGGCGCGATGATCGTCCGGCTGTGGATTGCCGCGTGCATGCTTTGGAGCGTTGCCTTCGCCGGGGCGCAATCAAGGCCGTTCGAAGACCATGTGCACCCCTCGAAGGTATTCGGGGAGGACCGGAATTATCGTCTTTTCCTCCCCCCCGGATATGAGACTTCCAACTTGCGCTACCCGGTGATTTACTACTTTCACGGCCACAGCGATCGCTACACCCTGGAGAAGTACGACGACGGCAAGGATACCGTGCCGAAGATCGCACGGTTCGTGGCGGCGAATGACGTGATCGTGGTGAGCGTGGACGGCTATGTCGCACGGGATTACACCGGCTTTTATGGGGGCTCGCCGTGGGATGTCGGCATCAAAGGGGGGGATTTCGACTTTGGCAAGTACTTCCACGAATTGGTAGCCCATATCGATTCCACGTATCGAACGCTCACCGATCGCCGCCATCGCGGCACCTCCGGCCTGAGCATGGGGGGATTCATGAGCCTTTGGCTCAGCGCCCGTTACCCGGACCTGATCGGCAGTGCGTCCAGTTTCAACCCGGGGCCCGAATTCTATGCCGGCGACAAGGGCTCCCGCATGCTTTGGCGGCCGAAGGATCACGTTGCCAACCATACCCATACGATGGTGCGATTGATTCACGCAAGCGGCGATTACATTGGCCAGTACCATGAGGAAACCCGCGACGCCTACGCACCCAGCGACGTGGATTTCGAGTATCGCCGCGACGAGTATCATCGCCACTGGGCGACTTCGATTGGCGAGACCTTCGCATTCCACATGCGCGCCTTCGGCAATTCCGCGCTCGATAACGTGCCCGTGGAATGGAGCCACGACGACCCTTATCATCAGTTCCACGTTTGGGGCTATGACGTGGAGGCGAAAGGTCCTGGAAAGGCGATGGTGTCGCTCGAGAATGTCAGCCAATGCAGTATGCGGGTGAGCACGCGGCAATGGTCGCCGGATGGCCCGGCGGCGGACCGCAGCATCGCGATTCGTACCGCGCCTCTCTACACCGCGGGCAAAAACTATGTGCTGCTGGACTACAAAATTGGCGGCACGGCTACCGAGCGCAAGGAATTGATTGCCGATTCGAATGGGCGGCTCAGCTTCACCGTGGACGGCGCCGGACACCAGGTGAGTTTTGACGGTCCCGGCTGCGGTGCGGAACCACCCGTGCTCTTGCCACTCACCAGCAGCGATTTCCTTCGTGTTACCCCAGAGGCGCCCGTCACCCTTCCCTTGAAGATCTACAACCCCAGAAATGTTGCCCAGCGCGACATCAGACTGCGGATCGAAAGCGAGTACCCCACTGTGGCGCCCAACCAGACGGAGATCCGGGTAGGGGAGATTCCCGCGGGCGGCGTCGTCGATGTGAGCAGCCGAATCCCATTAACCTTCACCGCCGGGCGTGATGGGTATGCCCGCCTTGGGCTGAAGGCGACAATCGGCTACGACGATTGGTTATCAAGCTCCCGAAACTTTT
>JADYZL010000281.1 GCA_020853155.1 Bryobacterales bacterium | reverse complement strand
TGAAGCCGCGCAACAGCGAATTCTGGTATCGGAATTTCATAGCCTGGATGGACGAATGGGTGAAGGCGGGCAAGCAGCCGGGAGCGATCCAAGTGGAGGGAAGTTCCCCGTTCACCACGCGCCCCAGTGACAGACCGTAAACGGAATATGCGCCAACGCCTGACTCCGTTTCTGGTCCACTTTTCGATTTTTCTTTCGTTTACCGCGATCGGCAGTACCCTGCCGCTGATGCCCCTCTATTTGCGGCAGGACCTGGGTTTAGACCGCTTCTACACCGGCGTGATAGTGGGCATGCTTTCCGCCGCCGCGCTGGCGGGCAGGCTCTGGGCGGGCCCGTTCACCGACCGCCGCGGTAGACGGCTCGGCCTCTGGGTGGGGTTCTGTCTCTGCTCTGTGGCGGGGGTCCTGTACCTTCCCGCGTTCGGCGTAGCCGGATTCGCGATCGGCCGATTGGCGCACGGTCTGGGCGAGGCGTTCGTTCTCACCGGGGCCGTGGCTTGGGTGGTGGATGTCGCGCCCGAAGGCGGGCGGAGCCAGGCGCTTGGTTATCTGGCCTCCGGCGTCTGGGGTGGGCTGGCCGTGGGCCCGCTGGTGGCGCAGGCGATGACGACGTTCCCGCGCACGGCCATGCTGGTGATCGGGGCGGGCTTGCTGAGCGCGTTGGTTCTGTTCGCCACGGTGCCGCCACCGGTGCGAAAGGGCGGCCCGAAGCCGAAGCTCCGCTTAGGCGTCGTCGCCTTGCCGGGGTCGATTCTGGGCTGCACGAATATCGGTTATGCCGTCCTCGCTACGTTCATGCCGCTGCTGCTCGATACCAGGGGCGTGGCGGGAGGGCCGGCCTTCACGGCCTTCGCGATGACCGTGCTTTCGTCCCGCCTGCTGCTGGGCTCGCTGCCGGACCGCTGGGGTCCTCGGAAGACGCTGATGGGCGGGATGGCCACGATGGCACTGGGCTTCGGACTGATGATTCTGAGCCATTCGGTTGCAATGTCGGTGACCGCGGCCGCGATTGTCGGCTTCGGCTACTCGTTCCCCTGGCCGTCGCTCGCGGTTATCGTGGTGGATCGCGTATCGGAGTACGAACGCGCCTCGGCGCTTGCCGCGCTGACGGCGTTCTTCGATCTGTTCGTCGCCGTGGGGGCGGCCGTGGCGGGCGCGATCGGCGATCACTTCGGACTGGTTCCGGTCTTCCTGTTCGCGATTACCAACATCCTCTTGGCGCTGGGAGTCGTGTGGCGTACCGGGCTGGGCCGGCCCGCGATGAGTGAGCCCGCGCCGTCCTAAGGGCGTTCGCCGGCTTTCGGAAGCGGCGCGCCCGAGCCGCGATGGACGCCGGCCATAAGCGCTATTCCGCTCCCGTCTCCAGCCACTTCCCTTGCGCGGCGGATGCGATCACCGCGTCGCAGACCCGCTGCGTCTGAAGCGCGCTGCGGAAATCGGGTTGCGTGGGCTTGCCGGATTCCATTCCCGCGACAAAATCCGCCAACGCATTCAGAAACGTATGCTCGTAGCCGATGCACGTTCCCGGCACCCAGTAGTGGCTCATATAGGGATGCTCGGAATTCGTGGTGTGGATCTTGCGCCAGCCCGTGAGGTGGCTCTCCACTTTCTTGCCGGATTGCAGTTGCTTGTACTCGAAAAACTGGAGATACTCGGGCTCTTCCAGATCGAAATAGAGACTGCCCTCTTCCCCGTTCATCTCGAAGGTGTTGTAATTCTTGCGGCCCCTTGCATAACGAGTGGATTCAAACGTCCCCATGGATCCGTTCGCGAACTCGGCCAGGAACATGCACGCATCGTCGATGCCCACCGGCTGCACCGCGCCCGTCTCCGCATGAACTCGCTCTTTGACGAAGGTCTTCGTCATGGCGGATACGCGGGCGATCGGGCCGTTCAGCCACATGGCCGTATCGATCGAATGCGCCAGCAAGTCGCCCGTCACACCGGAGCCGGCGGCGTTCACATCGAGCCGCCACAGGCCCGCCCCGCCCTGCGGGACATCGGGTGAGATCGTCCAATCCTGCAGATACGTCGCGCGGTAATGGAAGCTCCGGCCGATGCGGCCTTCGTCGACAATCTGCTTGGCGAGCGCCACCGAGGGAACGCGCCGGTAATTGAACCAGACCATGTTGGGGACGCCCGCCATCTCCACGGCGCGCGTCATCTCCTCGGCCTGCGCCACATTCATGGCAAGCGGCTTCTCACAAAGCACCATCTTCCCGTTGCGGGCGGCTTCGATAGCGATCTCAAAGTGGGTGTCGTTGGGCGTGCCGATATCGATCAGGTCGATATCCTTCGCCCGGACCAGTTCGCGCCAGTCCGTTTCGACGCGCTCATAGCCCCAGTTCTTCGCGAAGGCGGCGGCTTTCTCCGCGTTCCGGCCGCAGATCGCCTTCAGGACCGGCCGGTGTTCAACGGAGAAGAAATCGTTCAGGCGCTTGTAGGCGTTCGAATGCGTCCGCCCCATGAAGCCGTAACCAACCATGCCGATGCGTAGCTGCTTGCTCATCTCCGTCTCCTCGCGTCCTTCGTGCCGCCGTTCTCTCTAGCCGAACTTCTCCACCAGCGCATCCACGGCCTTCTTGCAGGCGGCGGTAGCCTCCCAGGCGTCGGGCCAGAAGCAAAGGTCGATGGTCCACCAATCGTGCGGAATGTCGGATGCCTTGAGGATGGCAGGTACGAGTTCGTCAAAGTTCAGGTAGCCGAGCCCGAAGGGCGGGTGCGCGCTCGTCTCGTCGTCGCCGTTCGCATCCTTATGGCACGTTCCGTCCGAATCGATCAGGTGGAGATGGATGATGCGGCCGGAAAGGAAGCGGATGAACTCCAGTTGGCTCGCGAACACTTCCTTCTCGCCTTCCTGCCGCGCCCCCTGGACGCCCACCATTTCCCCGTGGCAGGTATCGTACATCAGCCCGAAATTCGGCCGATCCACCAAATCATGCACCCGCGTAATTTCGCTTGGCTTGTTGAAGGCAAACCCGGGCTCGAACTCCCACATCATGTTCAGCCCATGGTCCGCCGCGATATTCGCGCAGGTGCGCCAGGTGCCGCCGATGCGCTTGAACGCGGTGGCCGCATCCAATTCGCGGAGAATCGTCGGGGGCTGAACGCTATCGACGCGCACACCGCCAATGCCGAGATCCACCGCAAACTCGCAGTTCCGGCGGAACTCCTGAATGTACTTCGAAGGATCTTCGGTATTGAGTAGCTTCTCGCCCCAAAGATTCGCGGCGATCCCGCTAAAGCCCAGGCCGCGCTCTTCCATCTGGGCGCGAAGTTCGGCCCGTTGTGCTTTCTCCGGAAGCGCGCCCGGCCAATCCGCATCCGGGCCGTTGGGGTTTCCAGGATTGGGATGCGGAGGGAACGCCCCAAGCTCGACGCCATCAAAGCCTAGCTCCTTCAGCTTGGCGCAGACCGTCTCGAAAGGAACGGGGTTGGCGCTGTAAGGGCCGATCGTGTAAGCCCAGGTGCCGATGGATACGCGTCTTGGCATGAAGATGATCCTCCTACGAAAGCTCGAACGTTGGGCCGCCGCTCAATGCGGTGGTGGCGCTGGTGGATGGCGATGCCGGTAGCGGTCGCCCGGGATCAGGGCAGCGTCTTGATCCGGATATTGCGGAACCGCGCCTCCATGGGAGGCCCCTGGTGAAGCTGAAAGGCGATGATGCCGGATAGCTTCGCGCTGTCTGTTAGCGTGGCGGTATGCAGCCCGTTGATGAAGATGTCGATCTTCGGCCCGTCGCAACGGATCTCCACTTCGTTCCAATCGTTGTTGCGGACCACCGTTTCGGCTTTCCCTTTCCAGCCGTTCACCATCACGCCGCGCGTGCCCTTCTCTTCGTAAACGCCGCCCCACCAGTTGCCTTCCGCCATATCGGCCTGATACCCGCGCACGACGTAATCCGGCAGTTCTTCGCTCCGGAACTGAATGCCGCTATTGTGATTGCGCAGCTTTACGTCCACCTTGAGAATGAAATTTGAGAACGGGCGCGGTTCATAGATCAGGAACGTGTTGTGGTCGATCTTGACGCCTTCCGTAGAGCCGACAATCACTCCATCCTCCACCTTCCAGAGGCGGGGGTCTCCCTTCCAGCCGTTCAGCGTTTTGCCGTCGAAGAGGGGTTTGAATCCCGGCTCCGCGGCAAACGTAAACAGCGGCGTAAGCAAGAGCATGAAGGCAAGAAGGCGAATCATAATTCCTCTAGTGCGGTGACGACGATGGTCCCCGGCTGTCCACGATAAAATCGATGCAATCGAACGCGATCATATCATGCCAATCCCCTGGCTGGCGCGGCTTGGCGGCCCGATTCCAGGGGAGTTCGAGCGCTGCGCCGCGTAAGGCCTCGCTGGATCGCCACGACGAGGCTCGCTACACTCGGGGAGTCGGCGCTGGGCTACAGTTGTTCCATGAGCTTCCCACGCCAACCGCACCGCCGCCGGTTCCTCCTTCAGGCTTCGCTGCTTCTGCCTGCCGCAGCCGCGGCCCCGGTTGTGAATGCCTCCGGGCAACCGGCGAATCGCGCGTCCGCCCGGCGTGCCCTCTCTCTCCCCACGGAACTCGTGGCCGGCCCCGCCGTTCCCACCGGCAAGTACAAGCATCCTGCCGCGATTACCCAGCTTACGAACGGGGACCTCTTTCTCGCGTGGTTCGGCGGCGATGGGGAGTATGGCGCGAACACCGGCGTGTATGGCACGCGGTTGGCCGCCCGGCACGCGGGATCGGTCAACACCGGCGGATGGTCACGCCCAAGTCTGCTCGCCCGCGACCCGTTTCGAGCGGTAGGGAACCCCGTAGTCTGGCAGGCTCCGCCCAGTAGCGGCAAACCCGGCTTGGTATGGCTCTTTTACGTCGTGCGCTTCGGCAAGACGTGGAGCGATGGCCGTATTGCGGCGAAGGTCTCCGCCGATGGCGCCCTGACGTGGTCTGACCCTTCCCTTCTGACTCTCGAACGAGGGACGCTCGTGCGCGGCAAGCCGCTGGTGCTCCGTGATGGCCGCTATCTGCTGCCCGTCTATCGCGAGGCCGGAGAGGACCGGGAGTTTGTCGGAGAAGAGACGGCCTCCTTCTGCCTTCTTCACGATCCCGCGACACAGGAATGGACTCGCGGCGGCGATATCGTTTCCCGCCTCGGCAACCTCCAGCCCGCACCCGCGGAAGTAGCGCCAGGCCGCCTGATCGCCTTCTGCCGCCGGGGAGGCGGCTACGGAGATCGTCCCGATGCGTGGATGGTGTACGCGGAATCGAACGACGCCGGGCTCACCTGGAGCGCAGGCCAGGAACTGGTGAACCTGTTCCCCAACCCGAATGCCGCCGTGGATCTTCTGCAACTGCGCAATGGCCATCTGCTGTTGATCTATAACCACTCCCGCAGCGGACGCACGCCGCTCAGCCTCGCCCTCTCAGAGGATGGCGGCAGGCACTGGCGCACGGGCCTCGACATCGGCTCCGGGAAGCGGGAGTTCGCCTACCCGTACGCGATCCAGACGAGCGACGGCCGGATCCAATTGATCTACACCTCGGCCGGAAGAACGGAGATTCATCGGCAGGTCTTCCGGGAAGAGGATATCGCGGGGGCTTTCCCGGAGATGGTGAAGCTGTAGCAGATTCGCGAAAAGCGGCCTATGACGAGGGGAATCTCAGGTTGCCGGCAAACCGGCGCAAAGGACCGTGGAATTGATTCCAATTGGCCGACACCAACCAGGTTGATTCGCGATTGCACTTACAGCCGGCGGAACTGGGGTACAAGGTCTAGCTCGACGCGTTGCCCGGCATGGCCGGTCGCAAAAGAAGCGAAGTGGCCCTCCTCACCCGAACCGCTGGAAGCAAAGCAGGAGCTAACCGCATTCTTCAAGAGTGGGTTGGGCGTACGCTTACAGTCGACGAGGGGATGTTGAGAAGGTACACTAGCCGCAGGCGAAACGCCAATCCCTTGCAGAGCCGAAGGACGCCCATGGCAGGCTACTGAAATTCTGCTTTAAGACGCAATAGTACTAAATGGTGAGTGCTAAATGGTGGAAAAATAGCTTTTGTACTTCTCCCACCATGATTTCCAAAACGCGACGCTCGCCTCCAGCGGGATCGATTTCCGATTCCCCGAGTGAAGCCGCGTCTCGTCGGTTAAGAAGGGATGCGGATGACTTCTTCCGGTGAACTGGACCTCTCCGTTCGGGCCTGCGAGCGCGGCGAACATGTGAAGAGCATGTGCGGCCGATGCGCGGGCTTGCGGATCCTCGCTATCGAGCAGAAGGACGAGGCCAGGAACCGCTATCCGCGCTTGATTTCTGCTCAGGATGCTTAGGACCCGCGCGATGGCGAGGTCCAACCCCAGTGAGGTGTCATCTTGCATGAGAGCAATTTCACCGAGCAGCCTCACCTCCGCCGCCTCTCTTGGCTGGTAATAATCGCCAAGAGTGTTCTTGATAAATGGGAACAACGGTGAATTCTGGATCCGTGGCAGTCTTTCCTTTAACTGAATCAAACCGAATGGAGACGACTTGCAGAGCGCGATCGACACGCCGAGCACTTCGGAATCAATGCTTCTTGGGTTCTGCAAGATTCGCCTGCTTAGCTGGAGCGCCAATTCCGCCGGTGCCTCGTACGCACTAAGTATCAAACGCATAGCCTCAATTGGCGCCGGGCTCGGGGCAGCCTCAAAGGCCCCCAGAGTTGCATCCAGAAGCTGCCACTCCAGGGATTGTCCGATTTGCCGCGTCCAGAGTGGATCGACCTTGATCGACGAATCGCTCTCCGACCAGTCTGATCGCATAGCTGGGATCACAGTGAACTGACCGTCAGCCGACGCTCGTAGAAACCACAATTGACGGGCGCCGTCCACAAGGGATTTGGCAGTCAAAGAATCAGCCGGGAGCATGCGTTTTGACCAAGGAAGAGTTGCTTGAAATCTCGCTGCGGGGGCAATCCCTTTTAACTCCGATTCAACCATGAGTGAAAACACGGCACTGCCGTCGGCGTTATAGGTCACTCCACTGGTCCTCGCTACGACTACAAGGTCAGCGTCCTTGGCAAGTTCTCCGACAGGCACCACGGCGCTGAGCCCAAGGCACAACACAAATAGAACGATCATCAATGTGCTCAGTTTTGATAATGGCCCCATAACGAATTACCTTTCACTATTGCTGGGATGAATCGCCGTGGTCGCGGTAATAGCGTATCTCTCCATTAAACACACGCAAGCCCGCACCTGGCGCCTGTGACCCGACAAACCACGACTGCGGCGCAAATTTTATAATGGAGTTATAGGTGAACGGCGCCTGCCCTGACGTAAACATGGGCTGTGGGTTGTACGAACCGTGCGAACTAATATGGTCGATAAATGCATATTGGGAGTAGTTAAATTCACTCGCCGATGTCGTTTCTGGATCCGGCCAGCCACTAACTACACCTGGATTTGAAAACATACCAAATTGTTCGCGATGCGCCACACTACCGACGCCGAACTGTTCAGGGCAGGCGTCGATCACTCGCCAGAATTTCCGAGTTTCGAATCCATCGGACCCCCAAGCAACTGTCTGATCGGGAAGTTCCGGAATCAATCCTGTAGGCGAGTTAACCAAAATGTCGGCAGTAATCTGCCAACCGTCGAGTGTAGCTCGCACCGTGCTGTCGAAGATGCATGTCCCCTCCTTTTTGGACTCCAAGCGGCCTACCGAACTCAAAGAGATCAAGTCCAGCGGATCCAGTTTTGACCAAACGACAGTCCCCGCGCAATTGTCATTAGGCAGGCAGTTTTTTTCGAAGCCTAAGTTTGCGAATTGATAAGCATACCCTCCGAGGACCGGGACTGCTTGAGGCGTATTCGGCCCAAAGTACCACAAGGAATTATTATACGGCAGTTGGCTGATCTGAGGGGTACTCACTGGCAAAAATGCACTCGTCCAATCCTCATCTATCAATTGCAGTCCATCTCCGATATCGCAGCTCGAACGATGGTAATTATAATTTCGATACGTACCAGTTCCCCTGGCTGAGGGTTGCTCATTCAAAGAGATATAGGCTAGATTTCCAATGATCGGGTTATTTGAATTACCTTGATTCTGACCGGACCCAATCGCAGTGGTATCAACATAAGCTGTAGTCGAAACGAATGCTGTCCAATTGAACCAGTAAGGCCCAAGCACTTGGGTTCCCGCCGACAGTGCAACATTATTGAAACCTGTCCTTACTGCGTTACGTATTATCACAAATGTGGTCGGCTGTTGTGGTGGGGTCATGTCATGGCATGGCTGGGTATAAGCATGACCGCACAATAGGAATGGCACACAATAATAAACATAGCGCGAAAGAAACGCCACTACATGCATCATCTCTTACCGCCTCTCCCCACAACGGTTCTGGCCCGAAATGTCAACCTGAATTCTCCCGTGATGTACTTGGCTAATGCCGAATAATCTGCCTGAGACAATGCCTCATTCGATTCCCGATCAGCCATCTCAGCCAAGGATTCTCTTCTAGTGACGAAGTTACGAAGCGCCGCAGGCGACATTTTAAGATTTCTGGCACTTTGGGCTAACTGAGCCGCTCTCGCTTCAGCGGCGAGAATTTCTTGTTTTTGAACAAATGACAGAGCTATATCGTCCACAGCTTGGAGATTGTTCATGCTGATGCCGAGTTGTGCGGAGCGGTAGCGGTCAAGCTGCTCACGATTTGGAGCATGCCGTCGAGAAAGTGCGTCGGCAGCATGGACGCTGAAGAATAGGATCTTCAAGTCATTGGCTGTGAAATTAGCGGCGGCCGCAGTGGGGGACTGCGAAGTTAGCGAGGGTGGGGCAAGGAGCAAGAGAGCCATCCCGCCGAAAGCCAATAAGGAGCGGTTGAGTATACGCCTCTTCAGCATGCCTGATACTACCCCCCTTCCCAGGATTTTGTCAATGGAAAACTTAGTAATCGTTAACATTTGACCCTGGGATATCAGAAACTTCTCGCGTTGCTCCGACAGGTGCGTTCACTCGCCTTTGCATCCGCCGGTCCACGGTACATTAATCACCGGACGGCGGTTAAGCAACTGTCTACCTCCAGGAACCGGCATTCCTTGACTTGGCGAGACCTCGAGTGAAGGGCGCAGTGCCGCCAAAATCTCCTCGGACGGGGCCGCACATGGCCCGATGCGTCGCTGCCAACTGGCCACCCGCTGTTGGTCTACAAACACCCGCTTAGCGGCCGCACCCCGCTCAGCCTGGCGCTCTCGATCGATGGCGGAAAGACCTGGCGAACCGGCCTCGACATCGGCGCCGGGAAGCGGGAGTTCGCCTACCCGTACGCGATCCAGACGAGCGACGGCCGGATCCAATTGATCTACACCTCGGCCGGAAGAACGGAGATTCATCGGCAGGTCTTCCGGGAAGAGGATATCGCAGGAGCCTTCCCGGAAACCGTCACGCTATAGCCGGAGCGCATACGGAGCAAGAGTATAGATGATGTGGCTATCGTTGCGTAGACACCAGGCGCACAAAAATCTTGACGTTTTTGTCCAGGATGCTAGAGTTGACTTGTGCGTGCCTATGAACCGGTGGGGCGGCATGAACCACGCTTCCATCGGTGGCCCGCCTCGTGTTGAATCGCGATTCTTGCCGT
>JADYZL010000280.1 GCA_020853155.1 Bryobacterales bacterium | reverse complement strand
TCAAATCCCCAAACCAGACTTTATTTACGTCGCCCTGCCGGATGCTCTCCATCGCGTCGGCCGACCCCGCGATTCGCATCGCCACCCCATCGCGATTGATTGCTACGATCCGATCCGCAAAACCCACGGCTGGCTGGTTCGCGTTGTCGACGATCAGAGCGCGCACGCTCACAATCTGCATATCATTGGCTGGCGCGGCAGCCTGTGGGAGTGGCCACCCATAGGGGTAGCCCCCGGGAGAACCCGCCGTCACACGGATGAAACCATCGGGATCGAGGCGATAAAGGTACACACAGTCATAGATCGTGAAGTAGACTGTGCCATCCGCGGAGGCGGCCATGGCTGTGATCACTCCGAGCGGGGAATGCGTGGCGACGGCACCCTCTTGCGGGCACCCCTTCTCGCCGTTCCCGGCAACGGTGGTGACCGTGCCATTCGGCGCAATCCGGCGGATAAAGCCGGCCTCCCTGTAGGCAGAAAGTCCCGCGACGCTCACAAAGGTGTTGCCCGCGCCGTCGATCGCAAGCTTCCCCGGAAGGGGGAACGGAGTATCTACCGCGGGAACATTCTCGTCAAAACTCGCGCGCCGTCCGTTCCCAGCGAAGAGCCTGACGATGCCGTCCGGCCCAATGCGAAATATACGGTCCTGGCCGCTATCGGCGACCAGCATGTCGCCGTTGGGCAGGAATCCGAAGTCGGCGACGTTCACGAATCGAGCGTCGGTCCTGGGCCCGCCGATAGGGCCGGTATCCGGCTCGCCCACAATGGTCCCTACAAGCTGGCCGCCGGCCGGGTTCCCGGAAGCTTGCCCGAATGCGGGAAGATGCAGCGAAAGCGAGAGAACGCTCAGTGAAAAGAATAGAGAGAAAAAGGCCGACAATCGATTCATCACGGACCTGCTCCAAGGATGCGCAAGAAGATACCCGAATTGTACCGGATTCAGAGAGTAACATCTGAAAACTTGGCGGAGCCGCGCGGAACGCCGGGTTTGTCCGCGATTTCCAGGCTGGGGTCGCGGGGCCGAATGCCGCCAGCCTGAGAATCCGGCAAATAAGCGGTTACAATGAAAAACGAAGCCATTTCCGAAGATCGCGGACGAATCCGGGGACTTCGGAAATGTTCCCCTACATGTCTTTGATACCCTCGCAACTTGCCTCTACCGAGGATTCGCTCGATTCGCTACCGGAATCGCTCCCGCCGACGGGCGCCACTTCCGCGGATCGGAACCGCGCGCGATGTGTCCGAATTTTGGATGCATCCGCGATGAGGAGCGCCCTTTGATTTCCAAGCTGGTGATTGCCAATTTGATGCACCGGCCCATCCGCAGCCTGCTCGGCGTGGTGGCCATCGGTGTCGTGGTGACGATGATGTTGACCCTGGTGGGTTTGAGCCGGGGAATGCTGGAGGCGGCAGCCGAGCGGCAAAGTAGCATCGGCGCCGATATCGTCGTGCGGCCGCCGGGTACGTCCATGCTCGGGCTGAGTTCCGCGCCGCTCAACGAGAAGCTCGTAAGCGTGCTGGCGGAGCAGCCGGATGTGACGCTGGCCGTCGGCCAGATCGTTTTCCCGATCGGCGGGATCGACACGATCACCGGCATCAATCTCGAACAGTTTTCGAAATTGAACGGCGGATTTACCTATCGCTCCGGCGGGCCTCTCAAGCAGCCGGACGACATCCTGGTGGATGAGTATTATGCGCGCCAGAACAAGCTCTCCGTGGGCATGCCGCTCAAAGTGGCGAACCACGAGTGGAAGATTTCCGGCATCATCGCGTCCGGCAAGCTGGCGCGGCTCGTGGTCGATTCCAAACGCTTGCAGGAGTTGACGGGGAATGAGGGCAAGATCAGCCAGGTTTTCCTCAAGGTGGATGCGAAAGAAAACGTCCCCAAGGTGATCGCTGCGCTGAAGCAGAAACTGCCCGGCTATCCGATCTATGCCATGGAAGAAGTGGTGTCGTTCTTCGCCGTGGAAAACATTCCCGGCTTGCAGGCGTTCATTAACGTGGTGATCGCGATTTCCGTGCTCGTTGGCTTCCTGGTGGTCTTTCTCTCGATGTATACCGCCGTTCTCGAACGGACGCGGGAAATCGGCATCCTGAAATCCTTGGGTGCATCCCCGTTCCTTATTTTGCAGATCATCCTGCGAGAGGCGGTTTTCTTATCGTTAACCGGCGCGGTGGCGGGTATCTTGTTGAGTTTCGCGAGCCGTTGGGCGATTGACCGGTTTGTGCCGGCTTCGCTCGCGCAGGAGGTGACGCCCGAATGGTGGCCCATCGCCGCCGCGGTAGCGCTCGCGGGCGCGCTGCTCGGAACCGTCTATCCCGCGTGGCGCGCGGCCAGCCAGGATCCGATCGAGGCATTGTCTTATGAGTAGCGCACAAGCCGGGACCGGCGGACCCATGATTGAGGTTCGAGATCTGCGGAAGATTTATCACGCCGGAGAAGTGGATGTGTACGCGCTGCGCGGCGTCGATCTGACGGTGGAGCGCGGCGAGTTTCTTTCCGTGGTCGGGCCGTCGGGCTCGGGAAAATCGACGCTGTTCCATATCCTCGGCGGATTGATGACGCCTACCTCCGGAACCGTGAAGATCGATGGGCACGACCTGATGGCCATGTCGGACCGGGATCGGACGGATCTGCGGAAAAAGACCGTCGGATTCGTCTTTCAGAAGTACAACCTGCTCCCGATCCTCTCGGCGTTGGAAAACATTCGGATCGCGCGCACCATCGCGGGCATGCCGCCCGAGTTTCCAAAGAGTTTCGATCGCGTGCTCGAAGTGCTTGGCATCGGCCGCCGCTTGAACCACAAGCCTCGCGCGCTCTCCGGGGGAGAACAGCAGCGGGTGGCGATCGCTCGCGCGCTGGTGAACGAACCCGCCCTGCTGCTCGCCGATGAACCGACCGGCAATCTGGATACGGAAAATTCGCTCACGGTGCTGAAACTGCTTAAGCAGCTTAACGAAGAGTTTGGCCAGACGGTGCTCATGATTACGCACAACCCGGAAGCGGCCGCCTATGGCCACCGCACGGTGACCATGCGGGATGGACGAATTTACGATGGTTACCACAGCGGCCAAAGCTCCGGAGAGGTTCCCGTGCTGCAGGTCCCGGTACGTCCGTAGAAATCCGGATCAGCCGATTGTTAATGAAACATTCGCAATAAGAATTGTTCCCGCCTGCGTTTTTACGGGTTTTTCAACTTGAAATTCGACATACGAATAAATGGAGAAACGAACGGGAACTACTTGGATTTCCAGCGGAAACCGACTATAGTACGGGGAGGATCAGGCCGTTGGAACGGTCTCAAAATTATCCAAGAGTTGTGGAATGAGCCACCACAAAGACGTACTACAACTTGCAGATC
>JADYZL010000279.1 GCA_020853155.1 Bryobacterales bacterium | reverse complement strand
GGACCGAGACTTTCTGGCATTCGCGGAGATCGCGCAACAAGTACTGGTGATCGGCTACGGCGAGGCTGGAGCGCCCTGAAGCCGGTGAACCGGGTCCCTGTGGCGAGTTGGCCTTCGCATTCAGAGGGAAGGCCTGCAACCCGATGGCTTGCCGAGGGGAAAGCGTGACCGGTGGGAGGCTGCCGGGATTGCGATAGCATGTAGGCGGCTGCCTCAGAGGCAATGAGGCAGGCCTGGAGGGGCGCCGGATGCAACGACGGACTTTTCTTACTTCTCTCGCGGCGGGTGCGCTGAGCGCCGTGGCTTCCCGGGCAGGCGCACAGAGCGTGGCGGGGCGGCCGAACATCGTGTTCATGATGGCCGACGACCTCGGATATGGCGATCTCGGCTGCTATGGCCAAACGAAGTTCGCTACGCCGAATATCGACCGGCTGGCGGCGGAGGGGATCCGCTTCACGCAGGCCTACGCCGGATCGACGGTGTGCAGCCCCTCACGCTGCGTATTGATGACGGGCAAGCATACCGGCCATTGCAGCTATCGCGGGAATATGGCCGGGGAGCCGGGGATCCCCGATTCCGATGTGACCATGGCTGAGGTGCTCAAGGAGGCGGGGTATGCCACGGGGATCTTCGGCAAATGGGGGCTTGGCAACGTGGGCATGCCGGGCTATGCGACGCGGCAGGGCTTCGACCGCTGGTACGGCTTCCTCAACCAGTTCCAGGCGCACAATTACTACCCGCACCATCTGATGTCGGACGAGGTGGCGGATGTGATCCGGGATAACGTCGTGTACGGAGATAAACCGCCGAAGGAATACGCGCCGGAACGGATCCAGAAGAACGCCCTCGCTTGGCTGGACCAACAAACGGCGGAGCGGCCGTTCTTTCTCTACTTGCCCTACACGCTGCCGCACGCGAATGGCGAGAAGCGGCGCGATACCGGAAACGGCATGGAAGTGCCCGCCGGACACCCGTATGAGGATAAGCCGTGGCCCGCGCCCGAGCGGGGCTTCGCCGGCATGATGCACTACCTGGATACGCTGGTGGGGCAAATCACGGACCGGTTGCGGGAGAAGGGCCTCGAAAAGAATACACTGGTGATCTTTACGAGCGATAACGGCCCACACCGGGAAGGCGGCCGGCAGCCGGAGTTTTTCGCGAGCAGCGGCCCGCTGCGCGGGATTAAGCGGGATCTAACGGAAGGCGGCATCCGGACGCCGTTTATTGCCCGTATGCCGGGGACGATTCCAGCGGGCAGAACAAGCGAGCAGATTCTTGCCTTCTGGGATCTGTTGCCCACCTTCGCGGAATTGGCCAAGGCGCGGACGCCGGACGATCTCGACGGGGTATCCATGCTCCGGCCTCTGCTGGGGAAGGGCGACGTGCAGCATCGGCCGCTTTATTGGGAGTTCCACGAAGGCGGGTTCAAGCAGGCGATTCGCGACGGAAAGTGGAAGGCGATCCGGAAGGGATTGAAGGGGAAGACGGAACTCTACGATTTGAGCGCCGATATTCACGAAGACCGGGACATTGCCGCCGCCCATCCGGACACAGTACGGCGGATGGAGGAACTGTTCCGGAGCATGCGGACGGATTCGGCCCAATTTCCGGCTAAGGATTGAGAAACGGAATGGCCTGGCTGCGGGAAGGGGCCGCCCGGCAAAGGGTCCGCCGGAACGGAACCCCGGGGCGACCGCCGTTCCTGGGGAATCACCCCCCGAGACACAAAACCCCCGCATGCGCCTTGACAAGCATCCCGGCGCACGCTAAATTGGGAAGGTTTGGTTATTCGATAGTCACCGAGCTACCCCCGATGAACGGGTTCCCGATGAAAAGAATCGGAACCGCTCAACGGCCCGGCCGGAAACTTCGCCCCGCTGCTCCCCGGATTCACGACGTGGCTTGAGCAAGGGCAAAGGGATGCGCGACAGCGAACGTCGCTACTCGCGAACATCCTGCAAAAGACCGATCCAAACAACATTTTCGTAAGTACCCCGGACGGGAGCCGTTCCGTTCAGGGTCTTGCAATTTTGTGTGCGGAATGCGCTTGGCGGCCTTTCGATTGAGGAAGGGAAGCAAGCGTCCGTCCGGCTAATTTCTTCGGAAACCGCCGTCGTTCACTCAGGAGATCTCGTGCCTACGTTTCAGCAACTTGTGCGCAAAGGCCGCAAAGCCCCCGTAATCAAGACGAAGAGTCCGGCGCTGCAGAGCTGCCCGCAGCGGCGTGGCGTCTGCACTCGCGTCTACACCACAACGCCGAAGAAGCCGAACTCGGCGCTTCGCAAGGTGGCGCGCGTCCGTCTCACCAACCAAATCGAGGTGACCTCCTACATTCCGGGTATCGGCCACAACTTGCAGGAGCACTCGATTGTGCTGATCCGCGGCGGCCGCGTGAAGGATCTTCCCGGCGTCCGCTATCACATCATTCGCGGCACGCTCGATACCGCGGGCGTGGCCAACCGTAAGCAGAGCCGCTCCAAGTACGGCGCGAAGAAGCCGAAGTCCT
>JADYZL010000278.1 GCA_020853155.1 Bryobacterales bacterium | reverse complement strand
GCGATCGCAAGCCCCAGCGAAAAGAACAGAAGAAATTGCAGCACGCGCAGCGCGCCCATCCCCATCGGCCTCGCCAACAACCCGGCGACCGCAAGCGCCGTGCCCGCCACCGCGATCAAAAGAACCAGGGCGCCTCCTCGTACCAGCGAGAGCGTCCGATAGCGGCGCTCCGCCGCGGCGAGGTAACGAAATAGCTGTTCCCGTGCGCTCATTGTGACACCTCCATGCGCCGTGGCCCTTGCGAACCTGGGCGCTCCGCAGGTTGTTGAAACTCGAGTCTCTACGACCCGCCTTCCGAACTTCGACGCCAAAACCGGTTGGCCACAACCGATTCCGCCATCAGCGCGCCCGCCAGAATCAGGAACCCATACCAGCCGATGGGGATTCGTCTCTCCGAATCCCTCGCGTCCTCCGCCCGGTCCGCCGCCACCGCCTCTCCGCCGCTTTGCTTCCAAAGCGCGAGCGCGGCATCGTCCATCCGGGTCAAATCCGATTCCCGCGCGCCCACGTTCGCCGCTACCAGATCTTCGCGGCCACCCACCCGCTCCACCCGGTAGAAGCCCGGTTCTTTGAGCACCACGCCTTCCGTGGAAAGACTTTCCGCGCGGCTCACCAGACGCGTGCCTGCGGGGTCCGTCACTTCGTACCCGGCGGCCGCACCCGTGGCGCCAGGCGCGCGAATCTCGAAGAAGTCGTCAATGTGCCGGGAAGATCCACGCGCGGTGAGCCCGCTCAAGTAACGCGATACCCGCTCCATGAACGGCACGAACACTGGCTGAAGGGGAAGATCGTTGGATGCGGAATCGAGCGCGCTTGTCAGAAGCAGCACCCTCCCGTCGCCCACTTGTTTCTCCAAGAGAACCGGCGTCTGGTCCCCCAGCCGCGCAAGCACCGTGAAGCCGTTCTCGTCCACCTTCCATGCGGAGAGGAAACGGACACCCCGCAACCCTTCCAGGCCTTCCAGAATCGGGTGCGCCTGCGCGAGGGTATCCAGGCGAAGCTCCCCACGCTCCGCCCCCTGGCTCATACTGAGGAGGGTCGTATCGGCGAGCGGAATCTTCCCGCCGGGCGCGCCGCTGCGGGGCAATAGGATCCATACCGCGCCGCCCGCGCGCACATACCGGGAGAGATCCGCCTGAATCGCCGGAAACACCCCCGTGCCCGCATCCACCACCACGTATGCAAACGTGCGGACGTTATCCTCGCTAAGCTGCCCAGGCGCGAGCATTTGGAAGCGATAGAGCGTATTCGGTATCGCGGCCAACGCCGTTTCCATGTACTTGGCGGAAAGATTCACCGCCGCCCCGCTGACGAATGCCACCGTTCGCAGATCGGTCTTTTCCAAAGCGAACGCGAAACGATTGTCCTCGGGTTGTGCGTCCGTGGATTCCACCCGCACCTCTCCGCGAGTCCAGCGCGGCCCCGGCTCCACCTCCGCGAATGCCGCCTCCCCCCGTTCCCCCGCCTTGAGCTTCACGCTGGCGGAGGCCACCTTTGCCTCATTGAAGTAAAGCCCGAGAGGCAAATCCCGGTCTTCCCCGGCGTAACTCGCCAGCACCGCGCGCACCAGCACCTTGGCTCCCGGCGTCACGCGCGAGGGAGCCACCACGGAGTCAATGGACCAGTTATCCTGTTTCGCCACACCCACGCCATGCACCGTCAATTCCGTGCCGGGAGGCAGCGCGCTCTCCTCAAAGCTAGCCGGCATCCCGGTTGCTTGCATGTCGGATATCAGTTGCAAATCGAGAGGCTTCTTCTCGTTTGCATGGATGCTCGCCGCCGCCTGCGCCAGTTCCGCGAAAGAGCCGTTCGAGTAGCCCGGCTTCCAGCTTCGAATGGCATCCCGCGCCTTATCCGCATCCACGGTGACTTCGGTCAGCATCGTTGCGCCATGTGCAAATTCGATGACCTGGATGGGCTTGCCGGCATTCGAATCCACCACGGCGAGAGCCTCCCGCCGGGCCGCTTCCGCCAGCCCTTCCCGCCGCATGCTTAGCGATGAATCGAGGGCCACCAGCAGCAACCGGCTCGATTGCGTAACAGCTAGCGATTCCCTATAAAACGGCTGCGCGAAAATCAGCGCCAACAACAGCACAATCAGCACGCGCAGGCTAAACAGCAGCAGATGGCGCAATTGTTTCTTCCGCGTGTGCCGCTGCTCCGTTTTCTGCAGGAACATCAATGTTGAAAACGGAACTGGCGTCTCCTGCTGCTTGCGGAGCAGGTGAAGCCACACGGGCAGCCCGATTCCCACGAGACCGGCTAGAAACAGCGGCGCCAGGAAGCCCATCTAGAACCTCCCCTGCCGGATGCTGAGATATTCACGCAACGCCGCGTCGAGCGGCTTCTCCGTGGAAAGCAGCATGTAATCGAGTCCGGTTCGGCGGCTCTCGGTCTGGATGGTTTCCAGGTGCTTCCGTAATCGATCGAGATATGGTCCCCGCAAATAGTCGCTGGAGACTTCGAGCTTCCGCTCACTCTCCATGTCCACGAACAGTTGCGCACCTTGGAACTGAGGGTGGATCTCCTGCGGGTCGAGGACATGGAAAAGCACGACATCGTTACCGCGCTGCCGAAGCGGTTCAATCTGGCGCATCAGCACATCGGGTTCCGCATAAAAGTCGGAGACAATCGCCACGATGCCTCGCCGCCTCAGGAACTGCTGAAAGTATTGGAAGGGCGCCTCGAAATCGGTTTGAGCGCCCTCCGTGGCGCGATCCATCGAATGTAGCAGCTTGTTGAGCTGCCCATACCTGGAAGAAGCGGGGATGTAATCCCGTACTTGCTCATCGAAGACGATCAGGCCGCAGGCATCGCGCTGCTGGTTGGAGAGATAGGCCAGCGAGGCGCATAGATACCGCGCGTAATCGAGCTTCGAAAGCGCGTGCGAACTGTAGCGCATGGAAGCGCTGCAATCGAGCAGCAGAGTGAGCAGCGTGTTGGTTTCTCCGCGGTAACGCTTGAGGTAAATTCGATCGAGCCGCGCGAACACATTCCAATCCACGCGCCTCGGGTCGTCGCCAGGCGTGTAAGGGCGATACTCGGCGAACTCCTGGCTGAAGCCGAAGTCCGGTGAACGGTGGAGACCGGAGACGAAGCCGTCCACCACCGTGCGCGCCACAAGGTCCAGCGTCGAAATGCCCGCCAGCACCTTGGGGTCGAGAAATCGCTGTGGTTGTGCCTTCATCGCTTCTTTCCGCCCGTCCACTTCCGTATCGTTATTCCCCCTTGGGAACGGGGATGCCCTCGATCATTTTCGACAGAATATAGTCGGAATCCAGCCGGTCGCTTTCCGCGTGAAAATTGAGCAGCACGCGATGCCGCAATACGGGAATGGCAAGCGCCTTAACGTCCTCATAGGTCACGTGATAGCGCTTGTGAATCAGGGCGCGCGTTTTCGCGGCCAGCAGCAGAAACTGCGCGCCGCGCACCGACGAACCGAAATTCACATACTTCCTGACAATCTCCGAAGCGAACTCGTCCGATGGCCGCGTCCCCCGCACGATGGCCAGCGCGTAGCGGGCGACGCTCTCCGCGACAGGCACCATGCGCACGAGTTTCTGAAAGCTGAGAATCTCTTCCGCGCTCGTCACGGCAACCACGGGATTCTCGTGGTTCGTGGTCGTCAGCGTGAGCACCTGCATCTCCTGATTGGCGCTCAAATAGTCGAGCTTCGTGTTGAAGAGGAAGCGATCGAGTTGCGCCTCGGGAAGGGGATACGTGCCCTCCAGTTCAATCGGGTTCTGCGTCGCCAGCACGAAGAATGGATTCGGCAGCATGTACAGGTTGCCGCGCACGGTGCAACTGCGTTCCTGCATCGCTTCGAGAAGCGCCGACTGCGTCTTTGGCGGGGTCCGGTTGATTTCGTCGGCCAGCAGCACATTTCCGAAGATGGGGCCTTTCACGAACGTCCATGTGCGGCGTCCGGTAGCGGTATCCTCTTCGATAATGTCGGTGCCCGTGATGTCGGTGGGCATCAGATCCGGCGTGAACTGGATGCGGCGGAACTCGAGGCCCAGCGTGCCCGCGATCGTGCGCACCAGCAAGGTCTTCGCGGTGCCGGGCAATCCCGTAATCAGGCAGTGCCCGCCCACGAAGAGGGCGATCATCACCTGCTCCAGCACTTCGTCCTGGCCGACGATGATCTTCCGCATCTCGCGCACGATATCGCCGTTCACCTGCTGAAAGCGTGTTACGCGCCCCTGCAACTCCGAGGAGTCGATTGTTTCCACCGCGTTTTCCAACATCGTTTTCACCGTCTCTCTCCGCCGGAATCGCTCCGGCTCTTTTCCCGCGCCGCTTGTCCCTATGGATTCGCCGCCGTTAATTCAAGCAACACCTTTTGCGCTTCCTTGTACCCTGGGGCCACTTCGAGCGCGAGATAAACCTGATCCGTGGCCTCTTTCAACTGATGATTCGCGCGATAGGCCTTCGCGAGTTGCAAATGCGCGCCGGCCAAGTCTCCCGGTTTCATGGCGACCAGTGCCCGGAACTCGGTGATCGCCCCCCTCTTGTCCCCAAGTTTCGCATAGAGGCCTCCCAGCTTCTCATGCAGGCCGGTATCGAGCGGATAGATATAGTTCAGCCTCGCCAATACATCCGCCGCCTCCTTTTCCCGATTGGCCTCGGCCAGCATCGATGCGAGCCGCTTGAGGACTCCGGGGTCACGCCCTCCCTTGCGTGCATAGCGCCAGAGCTCGTCGATCGCTTTCTCCGGTTGCTTGCTCCCGGCGTAGGCATTCGCAAGCAGTTCGTAGGCGCTCATCTTTCCCACATACTCGGGGTAGAGATCGCGCACCGCGGGGCCGTCGGCCAGTACGGTGGGCCAATCCTTCGCCTGGGCCGCTTTCACTAGCCCCGGCATCTTCTTTTCCCACTCGCCGAAGTCGTTGGCCATCTTGCCGGTTTGGGCGTTCAGCCAAGCCTGAAACTTCTTGTCGAACTCCGCCGCGGGCATGCCCAATTCGGCTTGCACCACTTCCGCCGTCGGCCGCATCTTTTTGAAGTCCGCGATCATCGAGAGCACCTTCTCCCAGCCCCAGGTCTCCACGATATAGTCCACGATGCGCCCAGCCTGGAAGTAGCTCACCAGCACCTGCGACGGGGACTCGGGCTGCTGGAAGCCCTTGTCCAGTTCGGCCACGGGCAACAGCGTCTTTTCCCGCACGGCTTTCAGGATGGGCGGATCCAGACGGTCTCCCCATTCCTTCGAAACCTGCGTCTCCTCGTGGACGGAAATGCCCTCCGTGAACCAACGCGGCACCTTGTGGTCCGTGAGCTTCAGGACGTAAACGTGGCTCAGTTCATGCCACATTGTGCTAGCCCAATGGAACTCTCCTGGGGGCCGGGCGGATGGGCTATCCATCGCAACCGTGTCCCCAAACGCGACGCCCAACGCCCCCAAACCGGGCAGCCCCATCGTGCGCACCGCGAAATCTTCATGGTCCGGATATAGCTCAAGCTGGAAGGGCTCACTAAGCTTCATCCGGTACTTCTTATCGAACGCGGCGATCGCGCGGTCCAGTTCCGCCTGCACGTAGATCCGCAGCAACTCGGATTCCTTCTTGCTCAAGCGCAGAACGGTGTTACCCTTGCGGATCAGGTCGAAGCGCGAGTAGCTGTCGATAAGCCGGAGCGTATTCACGGTTGCGGCATCGCGAAAGCCCGCATTGTAGGCGGCTTCCAGATTCTGCTTCGCTTCCGCGTCCTTGCCAAGCCGCATCAGATTCACACCCAACTCGCTGCGGTCCCGCCAATTCTCCGGATCAAGCTTGAGCGCCTTCTCGTAAAGAGCGATCGCCTCCTTGTAGCGACGGTGCAGAATGAAGATCCGCGCCGCAATCCCGTAAAACTCGCCGTACTTCGGATTGATCTTAAGCGCGTTGCTTTCCCACTCGCTCACCGGTTTGTCTTCGAGCCAATCTGCCGCGGCCAGCACGGCCATCGCGTCCAGCGCTTCGCCCGGCTTCATCGCGACGGCCTTGCGACCGATCGCTCGAGCCTCGTCCAAACGGTTGCGTTCGAGCGCCAGCCGCGCCAGCAGTTCTTGCGCTTCGAGCAGCGAAGGGTCCGCTGCCGCCGCCTGGCCGGCGAGTTCCTCCGCCTTGCTCGAAAACCCCTCCGCGCTCACGAGCGCCATACCCAGCAAGGCCCCCGCGTGCTTCTCGTCCACTTTCAATACTTCTTGAAAAAGCTGCTGGGCCTCCCGCGGATTCGATCTTTCCAGGAACAGCCGTCCCCAGCGGACGCGCGCCTCCAGGCTCGATGGGTCGCGCGTGAGCGCTTCGCGGAACGACACATTCGCCGCTTCGAATGCACCTTGGCCCCAAAGCCCTTCGGCCCGATCAAGGGCGCTGTTCGAGCGTGTCAACTCCGCGAAACACGCATCGGCTTCCGTTGCCTTACCAAGTTTGCGTTCCGTCCAGCATGTCCTGGAGTCGGCAGCCACGAGCGCCATGGCGCCGAGCAGGAGGAAAGCGGCAGTGCGAATGGACGATCTCATCGAAGAACCTACTGATCGATCTGTGCCTGGGTTTGCGCCAGCGTGAGCAGAAGCGCATTCATTTGCCGCCGGTAATCCAACGGCGGCAGGGATTCCTTCTGATATTTCAAACGGTCAATCTGCTGCTCCAGAAGCTCCTTGCGTTTGAGGAGCGCCGCCTTCTCCGGGTTTGCCGCCGCAGCCGCGGTGGAGCCCAGCCGCAGCATGGGAAACGACGCCGCCAGCAAGCCTTGGCCGTTGTTCGCTCCGGGATCCCGCACGCCCACACCGGAGCCGATATCGTTCAACACGGATTGTTCCGTGACGATCCGCTTCTCCTGGTCGTAGTATTCCTTCGTGCGGCGGGCTGCGTAGACGTACGCTTCGAGCGCCGTGATTGTTTCATTCTTATCCGTATCCGCGGATGCATCGGAGAACGCATCGGCAAAGTAGCGCGCAAACACCGTGGCATTCTTCTGCGTGCCCGTCCGCGTCGCGGCGATCACCACGCGGTGCGGCTTCACGAGCGCGGGCATCGCACCGCCGCTGGCAGCCGTCGTATTCACCACCAGTTGGCGCGTGGATTGGATGCGGTCGAGCATCACGGCCAATTGCGCGGACCGAATATCCGGCCCCTTCAGATTGAACTTGTAGTCCGTGCCGTCGAAGGTACCGTGGCCGATCAGGATCAACACGAAGATGTCGTCCGCGCCGGCCGTCTTGGCAGCTTCGTTGATGGCGGTTTCCAACTCCGCGAGAGTCGCCCCCCCGGTCGTTGCCCCCACCGTCTTCACCTGCGGCTTCTCCGGAGAGTCGGCCAACGCATTCTCGATCTGTTGCGCCCAGCCCTGAAAGCGGACTTTGTAATCGTCCTCCCCGGGGTGGCCCACGACGATCAAGTACGCGGAACGGGCAGGCACGAGCGGCGTCATCGCAAGCAAGAAAGCCAGTGCCATGATGATCTTCATAGCGAACCCCACCTCCGGCGCAAGATCCATTCCGCCACTTTCAAGAACGCAAGCAGCAGAAAGAAAATCGGTAGAGACCACAGATCCCGGGTTTCCTTCATCGTGAGTCCCGACTGCGAAAACGTCAGTTCCTCCGGAATGCGCGACGCATCCGGCGCCGTATAGTAATTCCCTCCGGTACGCGCGGAGAGCCCTTCGAGCAGCGCCCGGTTCTGCACCCGTCCAAATGCCTCGGCCACGCCATCCTCCCGCCGGAACGAGAGCGTATCCCGGCCGACTTCCTCCGCGCCGCGTCGCGCAATGATCTCGGCCACGTAGGTGCCCGCCTGCGTCACATTTGCCTGAAGCCGATACTCGCCCGGCTGCCCCGCCACGGGCTCAAGCCGCTGTTCCATGCCCGCGCCATCGGGACCCACGATCCGCGCGGTCACCGTCGAATCGTTCACCGGCGCCCATTTCTTATCACGGACGCGCGCCGTGAGCGTCACGTCACCGCGATCCAGCAGAATCTGCTCGGAAAGCTCGGTCGAGACCTGCCGCGGGGCATCCGTCACCAGCCAGCGCAGCAATTGGCGCCAAAAATTGTAGTGCGCCATATCCTTGTGGTCCCGCTGCATCCGCCAGCGCCAGCTTCCGCCCGTAGCGAACACCGCAGTCCGCCCGAATCCGAAGCGCTGCATGGCGAGCAGCGGCGTACGCCGCCCTTCCGCCCCCATTTCGAGAAGCACTTGCGCTCCCGGCCGGGGATCTCCCACCTTCTGGTGATCGGCCAGAGTGGGGAGCGCTTCCCACAGTTTGCGATTCTCCGCCGGGTCATCCACAAGACGCGTGACGAGGCTTTCTTCCCCGCGGGCGGTAAGCGCCGGCTTGGCGGGAGTTCGAGAGAAAGTGCCTGGCGACGTTCCCAGATTCACGGGCAGGATCCCGCTCAGTTCGCTGGAGCCGTAGCCGCCGTCGGAAAGCCCGTTGCGTCCGCCCAGCATCAGCAGTCCGCCGCCCCGCTCATCCACGAAGCGCCGGATGAGTTGGATCTGCGCCGGGGTAAACCAGTTCGATTCCAGCGTGCCGATCACAAGCCCGCTGTAGGAGAACAAATCCTCGGGAATCGTGGGAAACCCACTTTCGAGTTCCTTCGCATCCTCGATTCCCTGGCGATAAATCTTGTTCTGCGTCGTGCGCAGCATCGTGACCAGCTCCAGAGTTTCGTCGTCCTCCATTGCGCGCCGCACAAACTTCATCTCCCAGCGAGGCTCGCCTTCCACGTAAAGCACGCGCGGCTTCTCCGGATCGACATTCACCAACTGACGGCGCACGTTGTTTGCGAAGTTCGGCTCGCCCTCCATGGCATCGAGCGAAGCTTCG
The DNA here is from genome assembly GCA_020853155.1 of Bryobacterales bacterium. Lineage (GTDB taxonomy): Bacteria > Acidobacteriota > Terriglobia > Bryobacterales > Bryobacteraceae > JACTMJ01. The sequence goes on along the minus strand of JADYZL010000278.1, from coordinate 1,227 downwards.
AGAATCTTCGCGCCTGCCGCGCCTGCGGGGAACGTCACCTCTTCGATTTGCGGGCGGCCATCCCCGGCCAGCACGATCTCCTTGTTGGCGACAACCTTCCCATCCAGCTTGAGCGTCAGCCGTGCCGGCTTACCGGCAAATCCAGCCTGACGAATGCGAATCTGCGCGGAAAGTTTGGCGTTGGAATAGGTACGTGGCGCCGCGCGCAGATCCTCTAACTCGACATCGCGCTCCATTTCGGTGCGCCCGATGCCCAGGGTGTGAACCGGAATCCGCCGCGCCCGGATCGCTGCGAGCAACTCCGGCGCGATGGCTCCGCGGTTGTCGGCGCCGTCGCTCACCAGGAGCACGCCGCCCACCGGCAGGTTGGAGGTATCCCTCGCCAGTTGCGCCAGGCTCTCTCCAAGATGAGAAGCGGCGCCGCCTCCGTTAGCCCCGGCGAGGTCGTCGAGCGCCCGGATGCCGCCGCTCACCGAATAGACCTTCACCGCGAACCGGTCTCTCAACCCCGGTAGAACTTCATCGGAAAGCACCCGCTTGGCGGTGGCCAGCCGAGTTTCGCCCCCGTCTTTCTCGAGCATGCTGCCGGAATCGTCGAGGAGCACGGCAATCATGTTCTGCTGCGAGCGCAGCGCGGAGACTTCCAGGCCGGGCCGCCATACCAGGAAGAGCACCAGGGCCGCGAATAGCGATTGCAATGCCCAAATCGTCAGTGTTCGGCCAGTGAGATTCAAACGCAACCGCCCGCCGAGGCTGAGTTCGCGAATCTTGCGTGTGACCGGCAGATCGTCTTGCGGCCAGAACAACCGCCAGGCCAGCACCAGCCAAACCGCAATCGTCACGCAAACCAGCAGCCACACGGGCCAGCCGCTGAGGAACACAAAGGTTCCCCGTTCGTAGACGATCCTCGGAAATTGGAACAGCCAATCCATTCTTTCGCTCTCTGCTTATCGCGAACGTACACGGAAAGAGTGCAACCTTGCCCCATCCGGGCAATGCGCGATCCCGTTCAATGCGTCATGGCATAAACGATATAGTTCAAGGTCATGCGGTAGGCTTGGGACGTCCACTTCTCCGGATACATCGGCTCATCGGCGTGTTCCCACGCGTCTCCCAGATCCGAATTGTGGCAAATCGCCACCATCACACGGCCCTTATCGTCATAGACGCCGCGCCAGTGCGGAATGTATCCGTCGTACTCCGCTTCTCTGCCCGTGTACAAATACT
>JADYZL010000277.1 GCA_020853155.1 Bryobacterales bacterium | reverse complement strand
GGTCGAGGAGAAATTCTCCCCACGCTGCAAAAGGATCGTACGTTTCCCGCAGCTTGCCGTACGCGGCCGTATAGGGGAGAAACGCCATCGCCGGTTCGTCGCCCCGATCGTCGCCGTAAAGAGTCTGGGCACGGTAGTAGTGGCTGGTGACGCTATTAAATCGGCAGGTCGAGCCGAAGCCCCCGAAGGGTCCGTACCCGGGTCTACCCCGAAGAAACACATGCCGCTCGACGTCATACCAAGCGCCAGCCCCGTATGTGGCTGGCTGGGCAAAGTAGATCGGGTAGGAATACGCTCCATATTGCAGATCCGGCGGATGCGGAAATCCCGTTCCGTAGATCGCTACCCCGTCGCGTACAAACAGATTCTGATAGCCGCCCGTGTATCCGAACGTGCTGCTCCGCTCATCGCTTGAAACCAGGCGAACAAACGAAAGATGGAAGACCGGCGACCGCGATGGAATCCGGTAGATATCCTTTGGCAGACTCGTGGCCACCTGCCAGGGCCCCTTGGGGTCCGTCGCATGAAACCAGACGGCGTACTGGCACGCATAAAGATCCCGTCCCTGCGCCACAATGGGGATCGTGGCGTTCGGAACCCAGAGCAGGCTGGTACCGTCGATCGGGATGTACTTCGGCCTGCCCGCGAACTCCACCGAAAGCTTGGGGCCATCGCGCCGCACCCGGGCAACGTGCGGCACCGTGGCCCGAAACGCCTCACGGCGGCTCATTGCGGAGCCTGGAACTTGTGCCAGAACGTGCGAGCGCGCATGCGTCTCCGGGATCGAAGCGAAAGACGTGGGCAGCGTGGAAGCTTCGCGCCAGAAGCCGTCCAGTTTAGTCGTCTCGAACCAGCGCCCCGCCACCAGGAAGAGATACCGCTTCGAAGGCTCATCGAAGAAGAGGTCGCTGCGCGTGTTCGCGATCGCGGAGAGCCCGCCGCCGATGGATTCAAGCACGGGTTCGCCGTCAAGCAGAATCAGTTCCGCCGCGCTCTCCGTATAGAACACGAGCGGCGGCGTAATCGAAGGATCGGCCTCGTATGGAAGATGCTTCCATACGTTGGCGAAATCCGGAGTGCGCGGTAGATCCTTGAGTTCCTTGGGCAGGGACTTCGGCATCACCCATTCGGTCCCGAGCGGGTCGTGTGTCGCCAGCCATACGTCGCCCGCCAGCAGATAGTAGAACGTGGACTTGTTGTCATAAAACATGTCCCAGTTCGTGTTCACCGCGAACGAAAGCTTTGACCCCGCAATAGGGAGCCACATTGGCGGGCCGTCAAACTGCAACAGCACCGCCGGCTTCTTCGAAACAAAGATGTGCGGCGCTTCGGAAGCGGTGCTGATCGAGGGAAGCCTCTTCTCCCGGTAGAATGCCTCCACGAACAAGTCGAGCGGAGCCCGGAAATGGAGGCCGCGGAGCAGTGCTTCGATGGCCGTCCTGCGCGCGGCCACCTCCTCGGGAGATCCCCCGTTGAGTTCGAGCTTCTCGATCCGGAAATCCCGCAGGCTGACTGCGTCCTGTGCCCGATTCGCGTAGGCCTGCGCGTCAAGGACGACCGTGCCCGCAAGCGTCTCCGCATTTCCCAATTTGTGCTGCACCGGCGCCGAGATGCGCGCACGGAGGTAGTCCCAGGATTCGAGACGCGGTGCGCCAAGCCAGGCGGTATTCCCTTCCTTGGAAAGGACGGGCGGCCAGAACGCGGGAGGAGCCGACGCATGCCCCAGCACGGTGAACGCGAACAGCACTGCCGCGCACGCAAGGGGATATCTAAGCCGGGACAATGGCGGAAGCGGCATCAATATGGCTCCGTCCACGAATTACGCGAGGACGTCAGACAGGCTTCGGCGCGGCATCGCATTGTGCCACGCTCATGTTCGCCTTATTCTATCAATCGGACTAGATCCGCCGGGCGGACGGTTACATCAATCTCCTTCACGTGCGCGGCAGGCTGGCGCCCTCGCGCCACGCCGTTACTTCACCGCGCCGATGGCAACTCCCGGTGTCGTGATGCTCACCTCGGTCACGTCTTTCGAGTACTTGGCTGCAACGGGCGTAATGGCGCTCTTCTCGCCCAGCAGCACGAAGGTGAGGCCGTCGCTGCGATAGTACGTCTCGATCATCCGCTTCGTATCCGCCTGAGTGACGGCATCGATCCGGGCGAAAAAGTCGTTGATCTCCGATTCATTCAGCCCTTCGATCGAGAACATGGCCAGCAGATTGGCCAGTTGGCCGCTGGTTTCGATTAAGCCCGTTGGGGCCGTGCCCTTCAAATAGGCCTTCGCGGAAGCAAGCTGCTCCGCGCTGATGCCGTTGGTCCGGAGCTTGTTGAGCACGTCCAAGGCGAGATCGACGGCCTGCCCGGTTGTAGCCGTCGCCGTGAACGTGGTGATGGTCAGCGCCCCCGGCAGGCGGCCTTGGTCCAGTATCGAACTGGCTCCGTACGTGATCCCCGCGTTCACCCGTAGCTCGTCATTGAGCATTGAGGTGAAGCGCCCACCGAACAGGGTGTTCACCACCAGAAGGGGAATCCGGTCCGGGTTGGTGCGGGAGATGCCCGGCTGCATGATGCGGAAGTAGGTCTGTGTGGATCCGTTGTCGTCCACCAGCAGCACGCGCGCCTTGGCCGGGCGTTCGAGAGCCTTCACCTTCTTCCACACATACGGCTCACCTTGGGGAGCGGCTCCGAACACCTTGGATACTTCGCTCCTGAGCGCGGCCGCATCGAAGTCTCCGGCGGCAATCACCACCAGATTCGCGCCCACATACTGTTTGCGATGATACGCTGCGATGTCGTCCCGGGAGATGCGGGCATAAGATTCCTCATCCGCTACCAGCGCCCCGGGGTAGCCCGTACCGGAGTAGAAGAACTTACGGGCATAGACGGCGATCGCCGATTGCGGGCGGTCCTTCAGCGCTTTTGCCGCATCTTTCGCCTGCGCAAGTTCCTTCGTGACTTCATCGGCCGGAAACGTGGGATTCAGCAGCAGGTCGCCGAGAATCGAGACGCCTTCCCGCACGTCCTTACTGAGCACTTCGAGATCGATCTCGTTCGCCGAGTCGCCGGACGATGTCGCGATCGCGGCGCCCAGAAAGTCGATGTCCTGCGCGATCTCATCGGCACTGCGATTCCTCGTACCGCGCAGCAGCAGATCGTTGGTGATCGCGGCGAGGCCTGCCTTCGAGGCTGGCTGCGATTCCGCGCCGCCCTTGATGAGCGCTTTCAACGTGACGAGCGGCACGTCCTTTTTCACCAGCGTGTAAACCGTAACCCCATTGGGAAGTACAGTCCGCTCATAGGCGGGCATTCGCAATTGGGCAGGCGACGAAAGGGCCGAAATCAGCAACACGGCCAGCATGGCCAGGGGATGTTTCATTGCCGCTCTCCCGCACTGCTCTCTTCCGGAATCAGCGTCGCGACGGTTCGATTGCGGGCATCAAGATAGGTAGAGGCCACTCGCTTCACGTCCTCCGCCGTCACGGCTTCCACCTGCGCGGCGTAACCGTTCACTTTGCTCCAGTCACCTTGGAAGACCTCGAAATTCCCGATGAACTCCGCCTTATTCGCGATGGTCGTCAGCTCACGATAGTAGCCGGCCAGAAGCTGGTTCTTCGCCTTGCGCAGTTCCCGGCTCTCCACCGTGGCCGTGCGCAGCTTCTCGATTTCCTCGAACAGCGCCTTCTCGGCCGCCGCCGTTTCCACCCCGCTGCGCGGGGCGACGACGCACATGAAGACCCCGGGATCGAGGGAGCGGTCGCCACTGCATTGCGCCTCCAGAGCGAGTTGCCCGTCCACCATTCGCTTGTAAAGCCGGCTGCTGCGTCCTTCCGAGAGCAGAGTCCCCAGCACCTCGAGTGGAACCGTGTCGGCGCTCTTGGTCTCCGGCACGTGCCAGGCCATCATCTGCAGCGGCAATTGCGCCTCTTTGTAAACCACCAGCCGGCGTTCGCCGTTCTGCTTCGGTTCCTTCGTCGTAACGGGGGGAGGAGGGGCGTGGCTCGGGATAGGCTCAAGGTGCTTCTTCGCGAGTTCAAGCACTTGACCTTCGTTCACGGCTCCGGCAATCACTACCGTGCAGTTGTTCGGCGCATATCCCATCCGGTAGTAGCGCAGCAGATCTTCCCTCGTCCAGCTCTCGATATCCGAAGCCCAGCCAATCACCGGCCACTGGTAAGGGTGAGCGATGAAGGCCGTGGCTCTGAGCTGCTCGTAGAGGAGTCCTCCGGGATTATTATCCACGGTCAGCCGCCGCTCGCTATAGACCACCCCACGCTCGGATTCGACGATCTTGGGTTCCAGCGAGAGGTTCGCGATCCGGTCGGCCTCCATATCGAACATGAGTTCCAGCGCCGTTGCCGGGAAGAAGTCCGTGTAGACCGTAACATCGTTTGACGTGTAGGCGTTGTTGCGGCCGCCGGCCTTCTCCATTTCGATATCGAACTGCTTAGGTCCGAACTTCTTCGAGCCGTTGAACATCATGTGCTCGAAAAAGTGGGCGATCCCGGTAGTGCCCGGGCTCTCGTTCCGGCTGCCGATCCGGTAGAAGAGATACATCGCTACATTCGGAACGTCGTAATCCTCATGGATGAGAACCTTCATCCCGTTGCTGAGCGTGTGCTGCTTCACCTCGACCGATTGGCCAAGACACGCAACCGCGCTCAACGTGAGTGCCAGAAGGATGCGGATGAGCATATAGCTCTCAGTGTAGTGGACGCGCAACGCATCAAAGAGGCTCGATGCGAAAATGGCCGCCCAAGCGGCGCCGGTTCGGAAGCGGTTGGCCTCAAGGCTTCCGCCTACTCTGGCTTCTCGATCTTGACCTCGTTGATCCGCTTGATCGTACTGACATCGTGCAGGTCCTTATCGCGTCCGCTGGCGAGTTTGTTGCGGACGAGATCGTCCAGACCGAGGAACCAAACCCTCTGGCCGAAGAGCACGCCTTCGACGCGATGCGCCCAAGCGGATTCGAATTCGATACCGGAAATGGAAGTCAGCAGGTCAATCCGATTGGGTGGGTAGCCCAACTGAAGCACCTCGCCAATCTTGAGGATCGGCGTATCCGGCGCGCGATCCAGCGTAAAGCCAAAGCTCGCGAGGGCCTGCCAGGCTCGGTCGAGATTCTCCTTGGAAGTCCGAAGCCAAACATCCAAATCGGAGGTCTCTCTTGGACGGGCGTGAAAGCCTACGGCAAATGCACCGATAACGAGGAACTCAACCTCGTGCCGATTCAACGATTCGATAAACTCTACGAAGTCTTTGCTCTGGAGCATCAAAAGCCTCCGCGAACACACGGTTCATCTCTATCATCAAATCGACGCGCTGGTCCCCGGTAAGAGACGCATAGAATTCGTCGTCGGCGCGGTCCGCCGCATCGTGATCCTTGAAGATTCGGAAAGGTATGTTTCGCGTGACAGTGGACATGGCGCCTGCTTCATTAGCCATTATCTCAAATCCCGCCGGTTGCCAGATCTCAGCGAGCCTCGCTATCGTCCTTGATCTGCTGTTCCAGAAGGGCCAGTTCCTCGCGGAGTTTGCGCTCCCGCAGAACGAGAGAGACGATGTAAATCACGATGCCCAGCCAGGCCACCAGGTAGCCCAGGAACAGGTAAAGGAACTGTGTCTTATCCATAGGGTTGGTTCTCCTTGGCGCTCCTGGATGCGCTAAGCGTGCGCGTTCACCTTGCGGCGCAGGCGCTCCACCTGCAGGCCAATCTCTTCCTGGTGCATGCGAATCACGATGAGCGCGGCGGCGATGCAGAGCATGGGGATGAGATTCGTGTAGAGCACATTCTTCATCGCGGGGTCGATCGCGCCCGGTTCCCCCACGATGGGCTGCGGATGCTGCGTGCGCCACCAGCGGATGGAATACCACACGATGGGAATGTCGGCGAACGCGAAGATTGAAAAAATGGCCGACATCTGCGCGCGCTGCCGCGTCTCCGGCACGGCGCGGCGGAGAATCAGATACCCGAAGTAGAGCAGGATGCAGATGAACATCGAGGTGAGGCGGGCATCCCACGTCCACCAGATGCCCCAAACGGGGCGCGCCCAAATCATCCCCATCGCGGTGCCCGCGACGGAGAACATCAGCCCTACTTCAATCGACGCCACGGCAAGGTGGTCGTGCACCAGGTCCTTCTTCACCAGATAGGCAATGCTGGCCATGCAACCGGTGAAGAAGGCCAGCATCCCGGCCCACAGCGCGGGCACGTGGAAGAAGAGAATCCGGTAAACGGCGCCCTGCTCGGCATCGTCCGGCAAGACCATGAAGATCTGATAGAGATTGCGCGCCAGCACGAGAGCGGCCAGCGCGAGAGCGGCGAGAATCCATTTGCTTCGCATCGTTCGAACTCCGGGGGAAGACTCGTTCCATCACCCCACTAACACTTTATCCGCCAGCGCCGCGGTAAGCAGCGAAAAGATGATATCGAACCCCACCAGCAGCCGAAGCCATGCCTGCAAGTCCTCATTCATCGGCTGCCCTCCAATGAGATGCGCGGAAAGCAGGATTGCCGCAAGCAGGCTGGGAATCAGAATGGGGTAGATCAGCACGGGCAGCATCACCTCGCGCAGCCGCAGGTTCACGGTGAGCGCGCCGAACACCGTGCCCACCACGGCGATTCCCCAACTTGCCAGAAGCAGCACGGCCACCAGCATCGGGAATTGCCGCGTCCAGGCAATATTGTAGAAAATGCCAAAGACCGGCAGGCAGAGAAACTCCACCAGAAGCAGCAGCACCCAGTTGGCCGCCGCTTTGCCGAAGAGCAGTCCCGCCGCCGGGATGGGGGAAGCGAGCAGAGATTCGAGGCAGTCGTTCGGCAGTTCACGGGCAAAGCTGCGGTTCAGCAGGAGCGTTCCCGCAAACGTGAATACCAGCCAGAGCAGCCCGCCCGCGATCTCGCGCGCCTGGTCTGAATCCGGGTCGAAGGCAAAACTGAAGAGCAGCAGCATCGCCAGGGAGAAGGCGACGGCGGCGTTGAGCGCGTCCTTCGAACGCAGTTCCATCCGCAGATCTTTTCTCGCGATGAGGAAGGCCGCGCTCCAGACGCTCATGCGGCGTCTCCGCACAACTCATAGACCGCGGCCGGATTGGCGAGCATCGCAGCGGTGCGTTCGCCGGAGTAAGCCACTCGGCCTCGATCAAGCAACAGAATGTGCGTGGCGATCCCCATGCCTTCGGAGAGATGGTGGGTGGACATGAGCAGGGTCGTGCCCGCGCGCAGCGCTTCTTCCAGCAGTTCCCGCACCATGCGGCTCGCGCGGTCGTCGAGCGCGGTGAGGGGCTCGTCGAGCAGCAAAAGCTTCGGTTGCGCGAGCAGCACCCGCGCGAGCGCCAGGCGCTGCCGCATCCCACGCGAAAACTCGCCTGGGCGGCTGCGCGCCAGACGCTGAAGATCCACCCGCTCCAGCCACTGCCGCGCGACTCCGGAGGCGTCCGGAATGCCATACACCCGTGCGGCCAGCATCAGATTCTCTTCCGCGCTCAACTCGTCGTAGAGCCCCGAGCCGTGCCCCAGGAAACCGATTGCCCGCCGTGTGGCCGGTTTCTCCGGCACGGCTCCGAAGACTTCGAGCGCTCCCTCGCTGGGAGTCTGAATGCCCGCCGCCAGACGAAGCAGCGTGGTTTTCCCCGCCCCGTTGCGGCCCAGAAGCGCAACACATTGCCCCGGAGGGACACAGAAAGTGACACCGCGCAAGGCGGCATAGACGCCAAAATAGCGCGTTAGCCCGCGGGCCTCCACCGCATTCATCCGGCGCGCGTGCCTCCGCGCGTGGGGCCTTCCCCCTCCGGCGCCCCGACGCCCCTTCGATAGAGCAGCAGAAACGCGAACAACAAAGCCGCGCCGCCCGCGATCAGGATCGTCTTCAGATTGCCGTAAATGGCGGGGGGAATCGATTCGATCTGCGGGGAGTCTCCTTCGGCCGCTTCTCCGCCCTCGCCGTTCGCGCCGCCGCTCGCGTCCGCGATCATGCCAGAGCCCGAGAGCTTCACTAAAAGATCCTTGCCCGC
>JADYZL010000276.1 GCA_020853155.1 Bryobacterales bacterium | reverse complement strand
TGGAAGATCAGATCGCGCAGAGCGGACAGCAGATGCCCGCGCAGGGCATGGACCAGGCGGCCGGTTTCGTGGCGGTGGCGATGTATGTGAGCCCGCTGTTCTTCACGGTGGTGTCGATTCTGATCCTCGCGCTGGTGTTGCTCGGCATTGTGAAGGGCTTCTCCGGGGAGACCACGTACCCGATGATGCTGAACTGCGCCGCGTACGCCATGTTTGCTTACGCCGCGGCGGGTACCGTGCTTTTCCTGACGATGTTTTATACCGCTTCGGATCTCAGGAGCTTTCAGCTTCAGAACCCGATCCCGCTGAATGCAGGCTATTTCGTCACGGCGGCGGAAGCGGGCAAGGCGGGGGTGGCGCTGCTTTCGGGCGTCAACCTCTTGAACTTCTATCTGATCTACCTGCTTTCTCTGGGCGCGGCAAAGCTTTCCGACCGCGTCGCCATCGGGAAAGTGCTCTGGCCGCTTGCCGGCATCTACACGGTCTACATTCTTGGGAAGGCCGGGCTGGCGGCGATTTTCTAGAGCGGTTGGACAGCGGTTCGGCGCGCCGGGGGTGAAGGGGCGGTGAATTGACTTCGCCCCCGCCATCGCGAATAATATTCAATATCATGAATAAACATGCCTCAGCGATGAGGCCGTTTATCCCCACTGCCAGTGTGTTCCCCAACCAGCCCCCATCCGAACTCCAAACGGCGCCCATGGACGCGGAGGCGATGCGCGCCGGGGAACTGCGAGGGCGTGCGATGAAGCAGCGCGACTTTCGCCACGATCTCGATCTCACGGGTGAGGAACTCGTTCATCTGCTCGACTTGGCGAGGCACGTGAAGGCGTTCCCGCAGCTCTACCGGCAGGCGCTCACGGGGCGCTATATCAGCCTGCTGTTTGAGAAGCCTTCGCTGCGCACGCGGCTCACCTTTGAACTGGCCGCGAAGCAGTTGGGAGGCGACGCGGTTACCGTTGTTGGGCCGATCGGCGACCGGGAGCCGCTCAAGGACGTCGCGCGCAACCTGGACCGGTGGACGCACGGCATCGTCGCCCGGGTGTTCTGGCAGCAGACGATTGAGGATTTGGCGTATTGGTCAAAGGTTCCGGTGGTGAACGCACTCAGCGATATGTACCACCCCTGCCAAGCGCTGGCGGACGCGCAGACGCTCGTGGAGCATCTGGGCGAGCTTCGCGGGAGGAAGCTTTGCTACCTGGGCGATGGCAATAACGTGGCGCACTCCCTGGCGCTCACGGTGACACGCCTGGGAATGGATTTCTCCCTCGCCGCACCCACCGGCTATGAGCCGAACGAAGAGGTGTGGCAGACGGCGCGCGCGCTCGCCGGTACGCATGGCACGCAGTTGCGCTTTACGACGCGGCCCGAGGAGGCGCTCGAAGGTGCGAGTGCGGTTTACACCGATGTTTGGGCGAGCATGGGCCTGGAACACGAAGCGACGCAGCGCCGTGAAGACTTCAAGAACTTTACCGTCAGCGAGACGCTGATGGCGAGGGCGCTGCCGGGTGCGCTCTTTCTCCACTGCCTCCCCGCGCATCGCAACGAGGAAGTGACGGACGAGGTGATGGAATCGCCCGGGTCAGTGGTCTTCGATCAGGCGGAAAACCGGCTGCACGCTCAGAAGGCCATGCTGCTGATGCTGCTCGGGGAAGGGTAGCCCTTCGAGCAGGGCCTTTGGATCCGGATGCGGAGCGCGCCGTCGCCCGGCCCTTGTGAAACAGGCCCGTTCTGCCGGAAACTGGTAGAGGCGCGCAGTCGCAATTTGTTCCTCCCCTCATTTCGAAAGGACTTCGTAATTTCAACATGAGCACCCCCAAGAAAGTGGCCCTTGCGTATTCGGGCGGCCTCGATACTTCCGTAATTATTCCGTGGCTGAAAGAGAACTACGGCTGTGACGTGGTCGCGGTCTGTGGCGACGTCGGCCAGGGAGGCGAAGAACTCGAAGGTCTTCGCGAGAAGGCGCTTGCGACCGGCGCGGTGGAATGCCACATCGCCGATATGCGCGAAGAGTTCGTGCAGGATTATATCTGGCCGATGGTGCGCTCGGGCGCCGTATATGAGCACAAGTACTTGCTGGGAACGTCGATCGCCCGGCCGCTGATCGCGAAGAAGCAAGTGGAGGTGGCTCTGGCCACGGGCTGCGACGGTCTCGCGCACGGCTGCACGGGCAAGGGGAACGACCAGGTACGGTTCGAACTGACGTATAAGGCGCTTGCCCCGCATTTGCCGGTGATCGCGCCTTGGCGCGAGTGGGACCTCACTTCCCGCGAAGCCGCCATCGCGTACGCGGAGGCGCACAAGGTGCCGCTGCAGGTCTCGGCGACGAAGATCTACAGCCGGGACCGTAACCTGTGGCATATTTCCCACGAGGGCGGCGCGCTCGAAGACCCCGCAAACGCGGCTCCGGATGAAATCTGGATGCTCACGAAGAGCCCCGCGGAAGCGCCCGATGCCGCAGGGAAGGTGACCATCGCCTTCGAGAAGGGCAACGCGGTGGCGGTGAATGGCCAGCGATTGAGTGGCACGGCGCTGGTGGAAACGCTCAACGCCATCGGCGGGGAGCATGGCATCGGCCGGATCGATCTGGTGGAGAACCGTTTCGTCGGCATGAAGAGCCGGGGCTGCTATGAGACGCCGGGCGGCACGCTGATCGTGGCCGCGCTGCGCGAACTCGAAGCGCTGACGCTCGACCGCGCCACGCTGCACTATAAGCAGAAGCTCTCGATCGATTACGCGGATCTTGTTTACAACGGCATGTGGTTCACGCCGCTGCGCGAAAGCCTGGATGCGTTTTTCGCCAAGATGAGCGAACTCACGACGGGCGAGGTAACGCTGGGGTTGTACAAGGGCAACGTCAACGTGCTGAGCCGCAAATCGCCGTATTCGCTCTACGACGACGATATCGCGAGCTTCACCATGGGCGCGAGCTACGACCAGAAGGACGCTTTTGGGTTCATCAACTGCACGGGCCTGCCGATCAAGGTGCGCGCCGGGATGCTGGCTCGAAACGCGAAATAGGCGCATGCGGGCGGCACGACGAGGCTTGTGCCGCCCGCTTCGCGGATCGAATGATGCAGAAATCTACCGTTGACGACATACGCGCCCGTTTCGACGCCCTCGTCGAGCGTTTTTCCAACCTGGAGACCGGACAGCCGACCGCCATCGACGGCGGGTTGGGACTCTCGCTGATCGCCGAAGCCGCTGCCCGTACGACGCCCGATGCCGCGCGCATTCTCGACGTCGGCTGCGGGGCGGGCAACTTCACGCTGCGGCTACGGCAAGGGCTGCCGTTCCATCACGCCACTCTGGTTGACCTGAGCCTTCCCATGCTCACCCGTGCCCGTGAACGCATCACGGCGGCGGGCGTGGAGGTGGAGACGCACCAAGCGGATGTGCGTGAGGTGGATTTTCCCGAAGCCTCCTTCGATATCATCGTGGCGGCCGCCGTGTTGCATCATCTGCGGGAAGAGCCGGAATGGGAAGCGATGTACCGGAATTTCTCCCGCTGGCTGCGGCCCGGCGGGGCGTTGTGGGTGTGCGATCTCATCGCGCACGAGATTCCCGCCGTGGAGGAGATGCAGCGGGAGCGCTATGTCGATTATTTGTGCTCGGTAGGGGGTGGGGAGTACGCGGCCGGCATCATGGCATACGTGGAAGAGGAAGATTCTCCGCGCCCGCTCACGTTTCAGCTCGATCTGATGCGGGCGAATGGATTTTTGCGGATCGACGTGCTGCTCAAGAACGCCGCATTCGCTGCGTTTGGGGGCGTGCGGGGATAGGCGGGCCGGGCCGGGCGGGTTCTGGCGTATCGGTCCTGTCGCATCGGGTTCTGTCGCATCGGTTCTGGCGTATAGGGCCAATTTCGTGACAACCCGCGGAGCGTGGCGCGCGTCCGATATCCAAGAGGGAGCTACCCATGCGTTTCTGCCGAATTCTGGCTGCCGCGCTTCTGCTTGTTTTCGGGCTCAGCGCGACGGAAAGCACCGACCCGTCGCTGAGCGAAGCCGAGATTCAGAAGATCATCCGCACGTTCGCCGCGAAGGAATCCGCATTTCTGAAGGCGAGGGAGCAATACACTTACAAGCAGAGCGTGAAAGTGGCCGAAGTTTCCCCGGCGGGAAGAGAGACGGGGAAGTACGAGTACAAGAGCGACATCGTGTTCGGCCCCGACAAGGAGCGGACGGAGCGGGTGACCTGGGCGCCCG
>JADYZL010000275.1 GCA_020853155.1 Bryobacterales bacterium | reverse complement strand
GATAGCTCGCCGGGGAATGAATGAATAAGCGAATCGCCGTTGATGCCATGGGGGGAGACCACGCCCCCGAATCCGAAGTGGCCGGGGCCATCCTCGCGGCGTCGGAACTGGGGCATGAGGTTATCCTCGTGGGCCAGGAGGCCGTGCTGCGCGAACACCTCAAGCGGCATCGTGAGGCCGCGGGATTGCCGATCCGCATCGTGAACGCGAGCGAGTTCATCACGATGCACGACAGCGCGGCGAAGGCGGTGCGCACGAAGAAGGATAGCTCGATCCGCGTGGCCTGCCGCCTTGTGCGCGATGGCGAGGCGGATGGCGTTGTCTCCGCCGGAAACACAGGCGCGGTGATGGCGACCGCAAAGATGGTGCTGCGGCCCATCCCCGGCGTGGAGCGCCCGGCGCTGGCTTCCGTATTCCCCACGGCCAAAGGTCCGGATCACCCGGCGGTGATGGCCGATGTTGGCGCGAACGTGGATTGCACGGCAACGATGCTGGCGCAATTTGCGCTGATGGGCGAGATCTATGTGCGCGCGATCTTCGGCTACGCATCACCGCGCGTGGGCATCCTTTCGATCGGAGAGGAAGAGCACAAGGGGAACGAACTCACCAGGGCGACCACGCCTTTGTTGAAAGATCTCCCGATCAACTTCATCGGTAACGTGGAAGGGCGCGACCTCTACAGCGGGAATGTCGAAGTGATCGTGTGCGACGGTTTCATCGGCAACGTGGCGCTCAAGGTGAGCGAGGGCCTTGTGGAGACGATCCGCCAGATCCTCAAGGATTCGATGGAAGCCACGGTCACCCGGAAGCTGGGCTACGTACTCTCGAAGCCGGCTTTCGACGATTTCAAGAAGCGGCTGGACTATTCTGAGTATGGCGGCGCGCCGTTACTTGGCGTGCAGGGCTGCACGATCGTGTGCCATGGGCGATCCACGCCCAAGGCGATCCGGAACGCCATCCGCGTGGCGGCGGAGTTTGCCGAAGCCAAGGTGAACCACCAGATCGAACATGAGATGAGCCGCCTGCGGGAACTCACCGGCATGCCGGACGCGGAGTTCGTCTAGGCGCGCTGCCCGCGCGGGGATTCTCCCCATCCTCCGTTTGCAGTGAGCACCCGGAGCGCATGCGTTTCTTCGATGCCGATGTTTTTCGGCCTGCGCTATGCTGAGCGTGAGTCCATGCGAGTGATTGCCATGATCGCCGCCTGCTTCCTGCTGGCCCAAGCAGTGCTGCGCGGACAGGGCGCGCCGGCCAAGGGTGCGGCCGAAGCGGTGGTTTTGCTGAAATCGACGGTGAAGATACCGCCGAACGACCTGCGCCGGGTTCGTCTGCCCAGGGTGCAGGCGGGCGCGATTCTGACGGTGCAGTTTCAGGTGGCGCCCGGCGGTGCGGCCGGCCAGATGGGCGACGGCCAGGCGGGAGCCGGTGGAGTGCCCGAGACCGGTGAGGATCATGCGCTCGAGGTGGAGATCCTGCGCCGCGAGTTGGGGAGTTGGGGGAAGATCCAATTGCGGCCGATGCAGCCTGCGCTGATTGCGACGCGTGGCGAGTTGCAATTCCGGATTCCGGACGAGAGGGAATACTTGGTGGCGATGCGGCTGGGCGGGGAGGCGAAGAGCCCCGTCGAAGCCGCATTCCATATCGAATTGCGAGGCGCCGAGGGGACGCTCGTGCCCACGGTACAGACGCTTTCCAAGGAGAAGCGCACGGCGGTGACGGTCTTCAGCCTGGGCTTTCTCTGGACGGCGTTGATGGTCTGCGGAGTGCCGATTATCCGCGCGTTTCGCTCTCGAAGAACGCCGCCATCGCCTCCCTGGTATGCGTGATGTCGGCGTGGGTGTGGCAGGTTGAGACGAAGCCCGCCTCGAACTGCGAGGGCGCGAGGTACACGCCGTTGGCGAGCATCCAGTGGAAGAGGCGTTTGAAACGCTCCGTGTCGCTCGTCTTGGCGCTCGCGAAATCGGTGACGGGCTCTTTCGTGACGAAGAACGTGAACATGGAGCCGACGCGGTTGACCGTGACCCCAGCGGGAGGGTTGGCGGTGAGCGCCGCGGACGTTTCCTCAAGCTGAGAATACAGCTCAGGATTCGCCTGGAGCGTACGCAGCATGGCGAGCCCGGCGGAGACGGCGATGGGGTTGCCGGAGAGGGTTCCGGCCTGATAGACAGATCCCTGCGGGGCGACGTGGCTCATTACTTCCGCACTTCCTCCGTAGGCGGCGATGGGCAGGCCGCCGCCGATTACCTTGCCAAACGCGCTGAGGTCCGGGCGGATGCTATAGAGGGTCTGCGCGCCCCCATAGGCCACGCGGAAGCCGGTCATCACCTCGTCGAAAAGCAGAAGTGCGCCGTGCCGCGTGCAAAGCTCGCGAAGCCCTTCAAGAAAGCCGGGTGCGGGCGGGATGCAGCCCATGTTTCCGGCGATGGGTTCGACGGCGATGCAGGCGATCTTCCCAGGGTGCGCGGCGAAGGCCCGCTCCACCGCATCCAGGTTATTGAAGGGCACGGTGATGGTGGTTTCGGCGAAACTCGCCGGTACTCCGGCGGAATCCGAAACGCCCAGGGTCGCTAGGCCGGAGCCCGCTTTCACAAGTAGGGAATCGACATGGCCGTGATAACAGCCCTCAAACTTGATGGTGAGGTCGCGGCCCGTGAAGCCGCGCGCCACGCGCAAGGCGCTCATGACGGCTTCGGTTCCTGAGTTGACGAGGCGCACCATTTCGACGCTGGGCACGGCGGCGCAGATCTCCTCGGCGAGATCGATTTCCTTTTCCGTGGGTGCGCCAAAGCTGGTGCCGGTCTCGAGCGCCTCTTGCAAAGCCTGGATCACCGCTGGATGCCGGTGCCCCAGAATGAGCGGCCCCCAGCTCCCCACGTAATCGATGTAGCGGTTGCCGTCGGCATCCACCACGCAGCAGCCCTCGCCGCTCACGATGAAGCGGGGTGTGCCGCCCACGCCGCGGAAGGCGCGGACGGGCGAGTTGACCCCACCGGGGATCGACTTGCGCGCGCGGGCATAGAGCGCTTCGGACTTTGTGGTGTTCATGCTGACTTTCCTTTCCGATTCCGATCGCCGCTAAGAGGCGGCGCGGCAGCCGTCGCGGGCCGGCGGGGCCGGGTCTTCCCCGGTGGCCGCGCCGGCGCGAAGCAGGCGAACGATCATTCCGAAAACGCGGGTGCTGATGCTATCCGCGAGGCGCTCCCGCAGGCCGGAATAATCCTGCGTGCCGCTCATGAGGTCCTGGAGCAGATTGCGGATCTGTGCAGTCCCCCTCGCGAACTGGATCATCCGCTGGGGGACGGTTCCAAAGCCGGTATGGCCCAGGTAGAACAGGCGGCAGATCTTGGAGGCGAGCTCCAGATCCGCGCCAAAATCGCGTTCGACGCTCTCTGTGTAGGCGGCCGCTTTCGCATGGGCGGGGATCCGCTCATCGGCGAGCGCGCGCGCGGCGAGATCGCCGGAGCGAATCGCATAGTAGATGCCTTCGCCGGTGATGGGATCGACCAGACCGCCCGCGTCCCCGGCCGCCATCCATCCCTCGCCCGCCAGGCGGTTCTCGCGCCAGTGCGCGCTTTCGAAGGAGGGGAGCAAATGGGCATAGAACGCGGCGCCGCGCCAGGCGATGCCAGCGTCGTCCAGGTACTCTTCGAGTGCCTTGCGGAGGTAGCGGTGATCGGACCGCTTACCGCAGATGCCGGCGGAAATGTGATCGCCCCTGGGGAAAAGCCAGACGTAGCCTTGCAGCCAGGGGAAAAAGCGAATGATAACGGACTCCAGCTTACCGGGGATGTAATAGCCCATGGCCAGCATGGTGTTGTGCGAGTTCCATTCGGTGCCGAAATCGCGAAGGACATTGCGGGCGCCGGTAGCGACGATGGCGAAATCGGCCTCGAGGGTGCTGGTTGGTGTCTTGAGCCGCCAGCCGTTCGCATGGCGTTCGACGGCGGTGATGCGGGCTTTCTCAACCTGCGCCCCGGCGGCGGCGGCGCGTTCGATGAGCATGGCGTTGAGGTCCCGCCGGGAATAAATGAGCACCGGGTAGTTGAGCGTGAAGCGGTACGGCTTGACGCCCGTGGCCTGCAACTCACAGGCGACGACCTCGCGGCGCCCGGCGGCATTCCCCTGTAAATAGGGATAGCGCTGGTAGGCCTTGTATGTGACGCCGCCACCGCACGGCTTCTCCCAGGCGAGCTTTTCGTCCAGCAAGTGTACCCGGTAGCCGGCCCGCGCCAACTGTTCGGCGGCGGTGGACCCAGCCGGCCCGGCCCCAATCACCGCGATTGACTTCATGGGCCGTTACCTCGGCGTGGAGTTCACGGGCGGATGGCCCGGCGGCATCTCCGGCGCCGGTGCGGCTGGGGTGGCGGGATTGGCGGAAGCGGCTGGAGGCGGCATGGTGTGGCCGGAGGCCGGTTTGGGCTGCACCTTCCAGACATCGCCGTCGCGAACGAGCTGGTAGCGCATCGTCATGCCGGACTCGGGCGGCTGACCCTTTGGAAGAAAGCGTACCTCCGCTTCGCTCGAATCCCCGTTAAAGCTGGCGCTGACGACTTGGATATCCAAATCCGCCAGACCAAGATCTCCACGCGCCTCCACGTGCCGCAAGACGGCGGCCCGGACGGCTTCGTTGTTGTCGATATCCGCCTTCCGGCAACCCGCCATTAGCCCCAATAGCAGGACGGAAAGGAGGATGAGAGGGAGTCTTTGAGGGCGTGGCATCTCTACATGAAGTATATCCGGCCTCCGGCTCCAATGGGCGCGGATGGGCGGGGGAGGGGAGAGCGGCGCGGCATACGGCGCGGCGGGTGGGGTTTCCTTATTCCATACTCTATTGTCTGAAAAGATAGCGCTGTGATACGCTCGGGAAAGGATAGGCCGGGAGGTGGAGCTTTGGCGTTCCTGCAGAACGAGTTCGAGCGCAATTTCATCACGACGTCCGTCGATCATGTGTTCAATTGGGCGCGGAAATCCTCCCTCTGGCCGCTGACGTTCGGGCTCGCCTGCTGTGCAATTGAGATGATCTCGGCGTCGGGCCCCCGCTACGACATCGCCCGTTTCGGCGCCGAGGTGTTCCGGCCCAGCCCGCGGCAGAGCGACCTGATGATTGTCGCGGGGACGGTGACGCTGAAGATGGCTCCGGTGCTCAAGCGGATCTATGACCAGATGCCGGAGCCGAAGTGGGTGATCTCGATGGGCGCCTGTTCAAGCGTGGGGGGGCCGTTCAACACCTATGCAGTGCTGCAGGGCGTGGACCGGATCGTTCCGGTGGACGTCTATATCAGCGGATGCCCTCCGCGACCCGAGAATCTATTCTATGGGCTGTTGAAACTGCAAGAGAAGATCGATGCCACTCCGAATCTGGTGAAGCGGCCCACCGAGGTGCGGCTCGATGAGACAATGCTCGCCGATTTCAAGAAACAAGTGATGATTTCGCAGGTGAAAGACCCCGTCTAGCCGGATCGATTCCGCATGTTCACGCTCCACTCCGATGGCATTCTTCGCGCGGACGCGCTCACGGCCCTGGCTTGGCTGGAGCACGGTTTTGAAACGCGGGAGAGCCAACGTCTTCCCGGGGGATACCGGATAGCCACGCTGAAGCAGGTGCATTCGGAGCGCGTCATCGTGGTGCGCGAAGAAGACGGGGTGCTCGGCGAAGCGGATGCGCTGGCGACCGACCGGGCGGGGGTTCTGTTGAGCATTCGCACCGCCGATTGCGTGCCGCTGCTGCTCGTGGACCCGGAACGCCGTGCCGTCGCCGCCGTTCACGCCGGATGGCGCGGAACCGTGGCCGGGGTGCTGCCGCGGGCGGTGGAGACGATGCAGACGGAGTATGGCGTCCACCCGGGAACCTTGCTGGCGGCGATTGGCCCATGTATCCGCCGGGAAGCATTCGAAGTGGGGGCAGAGGTTGCGGCGCAGTTTCGAAGCCTGTTTCCGGAACGCGACGATCTGGACGGGACGACCTATGTGGATCTCGCCGAAGGGTGCCGCCGGCAATTGACGAGGATGGGGGTGCGGGCCGGAGCGATCTTTGACTGTGGACGGTGCAGTTTCGGGGAGCCAGTGCTCTTCCATTCGTTCCGCCGGGACCGGGAAGCCTCCGGGCGCATGGTGGCGTTCGTCGGAATCCGGGAATGAAAAAAGCCCGGAACTTGGTTGTTCCGGGCTAAGATGTTCGCAGTTGAAGAAAGGCCAGAAAAGAAACGCCCGCGTAAAGAGGGCTTAGGCGGCCAAAGCGTCCTCAAACACTTCGATCGCCTCCGCTTCGTTCTTATCGAACATTTCCTGCGCCTGGATGCAGAAGGCAGTCCAAGGCACGGCCTCCAGCCGCTTGAGGCTGATTTCTTCGCCGGTATACACGCAGATTCCGTAGGAACCCTCGTCGATCCGCTTCAATGCGGCGCGTACTTCCCGCAGAAGCCTGGATTCGCGGTCGAGATTCCGGATCGCCAACTCGCGTTCCGCCGCGCGCTGCACTTCGTCGAGTGCATCCGGGGTCTTCTCGATCACGATTTCATCGCGGTTCCGAACCAACAGCAGGAGTTCGGATTCCTTCTCCTGCAAGGTTTTTTGAAAGCGCTCCAACTGTTGTTTTGTCATGGCCGTCACTCCTTCGCTTTATCTGTTCTTGTGGTGATCCCTGGAGGAACCCCCTGTCTTGGGTATCACTGCGGGGGCTGGTTGCCTTTGCAGTTTCTTTGCCACACGGTATAGACGGTGAATTACACCGAAAGTTTCACGGATTGAGTAAGAGTTTCGTCGATTTTGTAAGCAATTTTGTCGCCACAATTCG
>JADYZL010000274.1 GCA_020853155.1 Bryobacterales bacterium | reverse complement strand
CCGCAGTTCTACTTCCGCACGACGGACGTGACGGGCGTGGCGCAACTGCCGGAAGGCACGGAGATGGTGATGCCGGGCGACAACGTCGCGCTCACCGTCGAGTTGATCACCCCGGTGGCCATGGATAAAGGTTTACGCTTCGCAATCCGTGAAGGCGGCCGCACGGTGGGCGCCGGTACGGTTACGGAGATCATCGATTAGGGTACAATAGAGAATTGGACTCAAACGCGCGGGCAGCCGGCGACGGCTGCCCCGAATTGTGAAGTGAGAGACTATGCCGCGCGAAATCATTACGTTCCAGTGCCAGGAATGCAAGAACCGGAATTACACGAATACGAAGAACAAAAAGACCACCACGGAACGTCTTGAGTTCAAGAAGTATTGCCGTCATTGCAGGAAGCACCAGGCACACCGCGAAATCAAGTAAGATGGAAGGAGGCTCCGGGTTCCTCCGGACAGCCCGACAGTACGCCGGCTCACAGGGGCGTAGGTTTAACGGCAGACCAGCGGTCTCCAAAACCGCGAGTGGGGGTTCGAATCCCTCCGCCCCTGCCAGAACTCACGTGCGAAATCTGAACCGGGCTTGAGGCCGCTTCCTGGAGAATGGTATGGCAGTGCAAGTAGCGACAGATCGACCCAACGATGGGCTCCCGGCCCGCATTCAGGCGTGGCCGAAGCAGGTCCGCGAGTATTTCGAGAGCCTGCAGATGGAAATGAAGCGAGTGACGTGGCCCTCGCGCACGCAGGTTCAGGCCACGACAGGGGTCGTGATCTTCACGGTGTTCGGCTTTGCGCTGTACTTCTGGATTGTCGACATCCTGTTGGCGCGCGGCATCAATGGCATTCAGCACTTCTTCACCAGGTAGGCGGCGTCCCAATGCATGACGACGAGAGTTTAAGTTTAGGGGAGCCGCAACCCGAGAGCGGCTCGCCGGAGCAGACGGAATCGGTCGAGGGCGTGGAACTCCCCGTCGAAGAGACGGAGGAGTCCGCACCCGCGGAAGAACTGCCGCCTTCGCCCTTCAAGTGGTACATCATCCACACGTATTCCGGATTTGAGAACAAAGTGGCCGAGAGCCTGCGCACCCGCGCCGACGCCTTCGGCTTTTCCGATAAGATCGGCCAGATCCTGATTCCGACCGAAGAAGTGGTGGAGATGCGCAGCGGCCAGAAGCGCACCTCGAAGCGTCTGATTTATCCCGGCTATGTGCTGCTGGAAATGGACATGAACGACGACCTGTGGCATGCGGTGAAAGCGACTCCGCGCGTCACCGGCTTTGTCGGCGGGGGCACTACGCCGGTCCCGCTGACAGCCGATGAGGTCAACTCGATCCTGTATCGTCAGGAATCGTCCGCCGACCGGCCGCGTCCCGCGATGAATTTTGAGCGCAACGAGACGGTCCGCATCATTGACGGGCCCTTCACGAACTTTTACGGCAAGGTGGATGAAATCAACACGGAGCGCAATACGCTGCGGGTGCTGGTCACGATTTTCGGCCGGCCGACTCCGGTGGAGTTGGATTTCCTCCAGGTAGACAAAGACGTTGGCGGCGCTCCCCGGTAGAGAGCAAGGAACTCAAGAATGGCAAAGAAAGTTAATGCGCAGGTAAAATTGCAGATCCCGGCCGGGAAGGCGACGCCCGCACCGCCCGTCGGTACGGCGCTCGGACCGCAGGGCGTCAACATCATGGATTTCTGCAAGGCCTTCAACGCGAAGACCTCGGCGAAGGATCAGGAAGGGCTCATCATCCCGGTGGTGATCACGGTCTACTCGGACCGCACATTCACCTTCATCACCAAGACGCCTCCGGTGCCGGTGCTGATCAAGCGCGCGGTGAACCTGGCCAAGGGCTCGGCGGAACCGAATAAGACGAAAGTCGGCAAGATCACGCTGAAGCAGGTGGAAGAGATTGCCAAGATCAAGATGCCGGATCTGAACTGCTTCGATCTGGAAGCGGCGATGAACAGCGTGAAGGGCACGGCCCGCAGCATGGGCGTCGACGTGGTTTAGGTCGCAGCGATCAGCTTTCAGCGAAGGCCGCGGATTTGACTCCGCGGCCTTTCTGTTTTTTTGGTTGTGAGGGTCGCTCTCTTGAGAGCCGCAGGCTCATGGCCACGTCCGCGGAACTCCCGCCGATTGTCGATCGCAGTCGTGCCCGAGACGTTAGTGACGGGATTTGCGGAACGCATGTTGAGATGCGTGCGCGGATCCCTTCGCTTACGCTTCGGGCACGACGCGGCGAGCCGCAAACCTACGTAACCCACGACTGAAGTCGTGGGCTTTTGGGAAGCGTGCTGGCGGTGAGCACATCGTCGCGTGCCGCGGTGATTTTGACGTTCAGTAGTACGGAGGGATTGGGGGCGGAGCGAAGGAAAAGCTCGAATCGCTCTTCTGAAGACGCGCCTCCTTTGCCACACCGCGCTGACGCACGGTGCCCACTGGATTGCGTCTTGATTTGTGTCGGTGAGCCGCAGGCTCATGAAGACTCGCTTGCGCTCGCGGCTCTGCTGGATACCTTCTGATGCGCCGGAGCCTCTGCTCCCTCGCGGTCGCGGCTGTGAAGTGTTGCGACCCGTTTACGGCCTCAACGT
>JADYZL010000273.1 GCA_020853155.1 Bryobacterales bacterium | reverse complement strand
TCTAACCACAAATAGAAAAGCCCGCCTGAGGCAGGCGGGCGGCGAAATCGAAAACGTTGGCGATTACCAACACGCCCGCACACACGGTGGATGATGATGTCCGTGGTGATGCGCCGATGTGCGGAAGGCAATCATTGTGCCGAAGGTAACCATCCAGAACCAGAATAGCAAAGTTGGGAGCGAGTCCGGGGTGCGGACGAGGCTGGAGAACCGGTTTTGCGAATTGAAGCGGAGTCCGGTGGAAGACGCGGAATGCGCGGGAGGTGGATTCTCTGGGATGTGTGGGGACCGGCGCGGCGAATCTTACGGATCTTACACTTTTGCCGGATTGTCGAGGGTGTAAGAGAACGGGCTTTCGAGTTACGGAAGTGTGCCCGGTTCGAGAAAAAACGCAGCCTTCGGCGAGCGCCCCTAATTTTCGCTAAATGATTCCAATGGAATGGGTTACGCCGAGAGTGGTTTTGTCCGGTTTTTCCGGATCTTCCGGGTTTGATCCGGACGAAAGCCCCTCGTAGCCGGATGAGGTCAGAGCGGACTGCTGGAGAAGCGGGGAGCCCTTGGGCTGGCCTTTCGAACCAGTCCGCGGGCGGAAGGGGCGTGGAGCGATTCGGTTGTCGAAGAGCTTTGCGATGCGCCGGGCAGCTTTGAGCGGCGAGACGGAGATCTCCCTCGCAGAACGATTATGGCGATCCCGTGGCGGAAATCGAACCATGGCTAGGGCTGTACCGGGGTGCGGGTGGCGCAAAGCACGGAAACCAGGGAGGATGCGGGAGCGGAGAATTTTTGAGTGATTGGTGATCGCGTGGCGGGGGGCGGGCGCTTTGCATCGCAGAATCGCCGGGGCCGGTCCCGTAGCGTGGGGGTGAGGGACGTCGTACGGATATGCAACGCGGGCCGCCTCGCCCCGAGGATTTGCGGATTACCGGAATGTGCCATTTTGCGGAACGAAGCCAAAGGGCCGCGGGCACTGGGTGATGGCAGGGGATGCGGCGGGCGTGGCCGCGGGGGAGTCGCGCCCGCAAACAGGCGGGCGCTTCGTGGTCTCGCTGCGCGAGGCTATTGTTTGGCATTGTTTCGCGGGCGGGGTGCTGACGCACCCCGGTGGCTCATGCCGCCCTGCAGGCTCTTGGTGGCGATGCGGGCGCGCGGGGGTACGGGTGTGCTTCCCCGATGGTGGAAGTGATGGCCTGTGTTGCAGTTCCGTGATTCCGGGGTGGAAGCGAAGTTTTCGCCGCCGATATCAGTGCCAGCAAAGCGAGGTTCACCTTGGTCCCTCCGCAACACAGCTCCCGCTACTATAGGCCGTCAAGCCCCAACCCACAATTGGTAGAACCCGTCCGAGGAATCCGCCGAGGGTAGGCGAGATGCAAAACCGTTCTATCAGCGAGGGGAACCGATCCTTCGACGCACTGTCCTGAAAATCAAGCTGCGTGGCGAGGAAGGACTTCCTTGTCGATCCGGCTGCGGAGTGCATCCTCGGCAGATGCCAGATCGTACTTCGCCTGCAGGTTCACCCACATCTGGGCCGAGGCGCCGAAGTAGCGCGCCAACCGCAGGGCAGTATCCGCCGTAATCCCTCGCTGTCCCTTGATGATGCCTCCGATGCGATTCGCCGGCACGCGCAGTGCAGTGGCAAGAGCATTCGCTGTCAAGCCAGCTTCCGTCAGTAGCTCGTGCAATACCTCGCCGGGATGGATGGGCGGCAGGCGCTTCTGTTGTTTGATTGCCATGGCAATGCCTCCTTTTAGTGATGGTCGACGATTTCCACGTTGTGGGCGTCTCCGTCCCGCCATTCAAAGCAGATCCGGAACTGGTCGTTGATACGAATACTGTGCTGGCCCGTTCGATCACCCTTGAGTGTTTCCAACCGGAGGCCGGGCAGTTCGAGATCCCGGAGAGACGTGGCCGCGTCCAAGAGTTCCAATCGGATACGAGCCGCCTTTTCGATGCTTTGAAACTTCCGGGTGAACTTCCGATCCAGCAAGAGCTGCACATCCCTCTGGCGGCAAGAGCGGATCATACGTTCACCATATTACGCCACGCGTACAACGAGATCACCCCATGACCCGCCAAGAATTCATCGAAAAGCGCCACAGGAATTCGGTATCGGGTTATCCTTATTCTGCGCTGGCGGCAAGCCCACTGGCCGAGGCACAGTCGGCCTCGGTACCTTGGTCAGAGTGCTTCGGCTTGCGGCCGCACGTTCGTGGCTCGAGGACTCGTTCGAGCTTTGCCTCCAACCCGGTTACGAAGCCCTTGCGGCCGAACGGGCGGCCATTGCGGGTGGCTTCCCGAAGGCGGTCCCGGTCACCGGATTCCCGGAAGCCGAGCCCAGGCGTCTCCCGCCCTTTCGGAGATGGGCCGCTTCCCGCCCAGGCGCGGTGCTCAAGCCATTCCGGAGCGGATGCGAGACCGGCGTGGACGCGGGCGCTGGACCACGGGGAGTCCAGAACCGAAGCGGCCATCCCCGCGCGAACCGGGTTAAACTCCACATAACGCATGGCATAGGCGGCATGTGCGGCCAGGAGGGCGAGGCAGGTTTGGTGGTCTTCGCCGTTAAAGGAGAGATCGCGCCGAAAGTTGCCGCGTTGCGTGATGGGGTGCGGGCAGCCCACGGCCACCATGCCTCGAATGCGGACCATCGGAAGGATCGTGGCTCGACAGGCGGAAAGTTCCCAGGAAATAGGATAACCTGATGGCGAATTCCAACAGCATCCCGCAGCATATGCAATACAAATGTTGGGTCCGGTTCTGTGTATTTACATAGCTTTAAAGGGCCTACTATAGGAGATTCTATAACAGAAGCACTTCATGCTTTGGAGATGGATGCTTATTGGTTTGTGACGGTCGCACCATAGGAGTTGAAGATGATGTTAATCAAATACGCATTTTTTGTAGTTGCGTTGTTTCAACTTGGAGGCTTACTTTACGCGTCAGTTTCCAGTTGCGACGAAACATGCCGCGAGATGAGCCGTGTTGTTGATGAAGCGAGTCGTAACGCTGAATTACGTGATGATGCATTTCAATTTTTGTTCCTTATTACAGAAGGACGCGGAGGTCGACCTTCCGCTCAACTGATTTCTCGGCTTCGCTTAACGGAGACCGTCGGCGCTGTTCCCGCAGACCCTGATATTTCACTGCGAGCAGAAGCATTCCGACGCATGGGGGAGGTAGCTACACCACAAGCGATTAGCTACTTGAAAAGATTCACAGAGAAGGACTTTTCGCCGAATGATCGGCGAACTCTTTGGGCGGCTGTGCAGATAGGGCTACTCACTGCGGAACTGGAAGAAATGGCGAGCAATCTTCAGAAGCACCAGCTTTTAGAGAGTCTTTTACTGAATGACTCCGCAACTCCAGCCCGGGGTGATATTCAATACTGGGCTTGGAACAGGCTTTGCGATGACGGTGTGCTCGGCGCCACTCGTGTCCAAATTAGCTCCGCCCGCCTTCCGCCAATCCGCGAAAATGGCGCTCTTCTGCTAGGGTGAGAATCAGTTCCGCAAGAACGAATCCACCCGCCCGGAAGGAGCGCCATGAATCGAGT
>JADYZL010000272.1 GCA_020853155.1 Bryobacterales bacterium | reverse complement strand
CTGAGCCCGCCAACTGGAAAAGCAGCCGTGTTCGACCCCGGCTTTCAGGAGGGCCTCCTGCGCCACGGCGGCCGGGATCTCCTATTCCTCTTCAATTGGGGGGAGTCCGTGGAGTCGCTCTCCGTGGATGTCCGCGGCGCGGCGAAAGCCTTCGATTTCTGGACGGATGCCCCCGTTAGCCTCTACGGTGGCCATCTGCTCCTCGAATTGCAACCCCTCACCGCCCGGGTCTTTGTCCTCCCCGTGCGGGGCGGGAAAGCGCCTGCTCCGTCGGCCGGCTCCTAACTCCGCCTGCCCCACCCTTGCCGAATATCCAGTTTTGCGGAATCTCTCCGTAACGATCCCCTTAGCGCGTGCGCCATCTCAGTGTTGAGCGGACTCCGCGATAGCTGTGCGACAACTTCCATTTGCCGCTCCGGTACGAGGGTCCATTCGTACGGAAAGGCCCCACATGCACATCAACAGGCGGGATTTGGGCAGGCTGGCGTTCGCCTCCGTGCCCGTTGCCGGCGCGCTGGGCGCGGCCAAAATCAATTCCACGATTCACGGCGTCCGCATCGGCGCCATCACCTATAGCTTCAACCGCATCGCCGCGCCGGATCCCGAGGCGATCATTCGGGCATACGTCGAAATCGGTCTGGGCGAAGCGGAGTTGATGTCGAACCATTGCGAGGCGCTGGCCGGCGCTCCCGCCATGCCCGCGTTCCGGCGGCAGGCCCCACCTCCGGCTGCTGCGAAGTCTGCATCTCCGAACGCCCCTCGCCCCCGCCCGCAACTCACACCGGAGCAGATCGCGGAGCGCAAGGCCGCCGAAGCGAAACTCGCCGAGTGGCGCACGTCCACCAGCCCGGCTACCTGGAAAGCCGTTACGAAGAAGTTTAACGACGCCGGCGTTGCGCTCTCCCTGCTCTGCTACAACATGCGGGATGCCATGAGCGATGCCGACATCGAGTATGGATTCGAGATGGCCCGCGCTCTGGGCGTCAAGGGCATCACCACCAGCACCACGATGACGATGGCCAAGCGCATCGCTCCCATCGCCGATAAGCACAAGCTGCTCGTCGGCTATCACGGCCACGACGCCACCAACGACCCCAACCAGACCGCTACCCTCGAAAGCTATGAGACGTTGATGGCCTACGGCAAATACAATGGCGTGAACCTGGATATTGGCCACTTCACCGCCGCCGGGTATGACGCCGTTCCCTTCATCCGCAAGTACCACGCCAAAATCACCAATCTTCACGTGAAGGACCGTAAGAAGAACCACGGCCCCAACGTCGCCGTCTGGGGTACCGGCGACACTCCCATCCGGCAGGTGCTGCAACTGATGAAGGCGCAAAGATACCCCTTCCCCGCCAACCTGGAACTGGAGTATCCCATCCCGGAAGGCTCTGATATCATTGCCGAGGCGAAGAAATGTTTCGCCTACGTCAAGAGCTGCCTCGCTTAGGCCGCGGCTCCGTTTCGCTGCAACGCGCCGGATTCCATCTGGCAGATCGATTCCTGGAGATCGAACATGGCTTTTTCAAGACGATATTTCTTCTACGGAACTCTGCTCGCGGGAGCGATTCCAAGCGCGGGCTTCGGAAGCGCCGTTTCCCTCAAGTCGTTGGGTTACAAATCCCCGAACGAAAAGCTGAATTTTGCCGCAATCGGCTCGGGGGGGCAGGGCGCCTCGAATATCTCGGCCGCCGCGCCGACGGAAAACATTGTGGCTCTTTGCGACGTGGACGATGCGCGTGCGGCCCGGACCTTCGAACGCTTCCCCAACGCACCGCGCTATAAAGACTTCCGCAAGATGCTCGACAAGGAAGGGAAGAACATCGACGCCGTTATCGTCGCCACTCCGGACCACATGCACGCTTTGGCGGCGGTATGGTCGATGGAGCGTGGCAAGCACGTCTACGTGCAAAAGCCGCTTGTGCGCACCATTTGGGAGGCACGCCAATTGCGCGCCGCGGCCACCAAGTACAAAGTCGCCACCCAGATGGGCAACCAGGGCTATTCGAACGAAGGCACGCGGCAGTGCGCGGAAATGGTCTGGCGCGGCGATATCGGCAACGTCACCGAAGTGCATGCATGGAGCGACCGCCCACTCTGGCCGCAAGGTCTCACCGAGATTCCGAAACCGGACCCCGTGCCGCCTACCCTCGATTGGGATCTGTGGCTGGGCGTCGCCGCCAGCCGTCCCTTTACGGCCGGTGGCAAGACGGAGCCGGACCGTTTCGGAGGCTATTTCTATCAGCCCTTCAACTGGCGCGGCTTCTACGATTTCGGATGCGGCGCGCTCGGCGATATGGCTTGCCACATTCTGGGCGCGCCCAACATGGCGCTGCATCTTTCGCACCGCCAGGTAGTTGGGGTGGAGTGCGAGAAAATCGACGGCCCCAGTTCCTTCATGTTCCCCAAGGCCTCGGTCATCCGCTTCGACTTTGCCCCGTATCAGGACATGCCGGCGCTCAAGGTCTATTGGCACGACGGTCTCAAGGAAAGCCCCAAGATCGCGGGTGTTCCGGAAGGCGAGTGGATCGGCGATCTTCCGAGCCTGCCCCGTGCGGCGGGAGCGGCGCCAAGACCGTTCGGCCGGCAGCCGGGCGATTTCACGTTCCACTCGCCCGGTGACGTTTTCGACCTGAACCTCTGGAAGGAGATGAAGGCGTCCACGCAGCCGCTGCGTTTCCCAACGCCCGACGGCAGCCTGTTCATCGGCGATAAGGGAATGCTCACCACGGGCACCTACGGCGAGGAAACGCGCCTTATCCCGACCTCGAAAATGGAGGATTTCCACATGCCGCCACCGACGCTCACCCGCTCGCCCGGCCACATGCGCGATTTCATCCGCGCCGCCAAGGGCGGGGATCCAGCTTGCTCGAACTTCGACATCGCCGCGCCCTTTGTCGAGTGGATGCTGCTTGGCGTCATCGCCCTCCGTCACAAGGGCAAGCTCACCTACGACCCCGCGAAAATGCAGATCACCAACAACAAGGAAGCCAACGCGCTCCTCAAACCCCAATACCGCAAAGGCTGGGAAATGCCCGCCATCAAATCCTAACCCCGGCATCGTGATCCCCGGAGCCTCGCTCCGGGGATCACGGAATTGGCATCGTATTCCGCTCCGGTGTTTCGGATCTGCGTCGCGGAGGCGGAGGCAAACGTTTGGGACAACGTTCGCAGCGATCAAACACGATCATAGTCTGGACTCTGTCCCCCGCAGCGTCCGTCCTCGTCACCATTAGTGGCACGAGTCCTAGAACACAGAAACGATCCTCCGGAGAAGAAGCCGGCTGGCAGTTGAAACGCCACGAGAATGTGGTGGCGGAGTTACTCAGCAAGTCGATCAAGGCGTCTCTGGCCGGCTTCAATGGAATCCCCCAAGCGGACCATGGATTCTCCTCGCCGTAAAAAAGTTGATCGAACCGGGGCCCAATCGCACCGGTGTCGGTGACGACTCTCATGCCGGTGCTAACCGTTATAGCTTTACATAGTGCCTTCAAGTGTTCGTACGGTGTTCTGTATTCCTCCAAAATTGCGATGCTCCTGTCCAGGAGGGGAACAACTGGAGCCACCCGGCCGGAGTCGTTCGCGCTCGCCAAGGGAACGATATGAATTCCAAAGGTGCTGGTGCGCACCTGAAATGTGGGGCCATCGGAGAGCCGATTGGTGGCCTCCACAATCTGGGTCGCGAACGCAGCATCTTTCGATCGGTTTAGGTTAGCAAGCGCGCTCTTTGGTACTTCCGCGGGTCGTGGTTTCGGATAGGAGGGCCACTTCCCCCCGAGCTTGTCGGTTGTGAGGTCCCCTTTCCATAACCAGACCGGATCTTCGTACGTGACCGGTCGCGCCCACGCTTCCTGCAATCGGTCGGCGACGACCGAAAGGGGGCGCGGGGCTTCGATCTTCTCTTGTCCGGATAAGGAGACCAACGAGAGGAGCGTGAGACAAAAAAGCAATCTCGTCATAGCAAATCTTCCCGCCCGTCAGCTCGCAGCCGAGTCGCCAACGTGTTCCTCAAAACGCGATTCCAGCCTTGCCGTCTACCGGGGAAGCTCGAACACCTGCGCAAGCCCGTTCCCGGAAATGAGCATCAATGATCGGCCCCTCGCCAGTAGCCGCACGGGCAACATGGCATCCTGCCCCAGCGCGGCTCTCAGGTCTAGTGCGTATGCCCGCTCCTGCACCCCATCCGCCGTGAATTGGAGGATGTTCGCCGCAGCCTTCTTCAGTGGAGTTGCGATCGCAAACACCTTCCCATTGCCATCGGCGGCGATCCCTGGAAGCAGGACAGCCGAAGATGCTTGCGCCGTGGTTCCGCCCGGGTGGAAGTTCGCCCGCGCTGCCTGCTCCTGCTTCCGGTACATCGCCCGGCCCGCATCGAGCGCCTCCGCCGTGAAGGTAATGGCTTCCGGTGAAGCGAAATCGGTGTCCAGTTTCAAGAACGCGCCCTGCGTTCCGGAGTATGCCGCGATCTCGTTCCCCCTCAGCCGGTCGAATGCGCTGATGTTTCCACCTTGCCACCCCTCGGGGAAGGAGACCGCCCTGCCGCGGCCGCTCTCCACATCCGTCAGCAGCAGACTATCCGGGTTCACGCTCACGATATACCGGCCCGCGCGCACCTGATGCGTGGCGTTCGCGGGCGTCTGCCACTGCCGCTTCTTGAGTCCGTCCTCATCCCATTCTTCCAGCGTGCCGTCCAGCTTCGTCAGCCAGTAACCGCCGCCTGGGTTCGCGCAGATAGAAACATAGTCCCCGGAAAGATTGAAGTCGACCGGGTATACCGCTCCATTCCACGAAATCCGGATCACGTCATTCGTGCGGCGCCGGTAGTCCCGCGCCAACGCCCACACTGTATCGTCACCCTGGCTGATCGATTGGATGTGGATTCCACTTCCGGCCGGATAGAGGCGGAATGACCGGGTTGGTTGAATCGCCTGCGAGGATCCCGCGATAGAAGCCACCGCGAACATTGCGCCGAAGAGCAGAAGGCGAAAAGCAATCATGGCTCTTCCTCTCCTTTGGATGCGATTATGAGAGGGGATCCCGGTGAAGTCAACCGGGGTCACGCCATACCGGAAACATGAAGATTACCCACCTCGATTGGTCGCGGCTGCGAACCTTTCCGCTCGCGGAACGCAAGAGTCTCACAGCCGCCGATGACATTTTACGCCCGCCCTCGTCCACACCACCGGCCTGTACCGGGGAACAGGAGCGTCACATCCGCGACTGCGCCGTCACGATTCGTTCCGCCCGCCGCCAGGGCGCGGGCGTGATGCTCATGTACGGTGCCCACCTCTTGCGCAACGGCGCGGCGCTCATTCTCACGGAGATGATGAAGAACGGCTCCCTCACGCATCTGGCCACCAACGGCGCCGGCACGATTCACGATTGGGAATACGCCTGGTTCGGCCGCTCCACGGAGAGCGTGCAGGAGAATGTCGCCACCGGGACTTTCGGTACTTGGAACGAAACCAGCCTGTACACGCACATGGCGCTGCTCGCGGGCGGCCTCAATCGTGAAGGCTACGGAACTGCCCTCGGCCGCTTCATCGCGGAGGACGGAACTACATTCCCCACCCCGGAGGAGTTGGAGCGCGAGATTCGGGAAGCTCCCGCGCACCCCCTCACCGCAGCGCGCGCCGACCTCCTCCGCATGATGCGCGACGTCCCGCTTCCGTCCGGGCGCATCACAGTCGAGCATTCGCGCATGTATGCCTCTATCCTTGCCCAGGCCTTTCTCCAGGGTGTGCCGCTCACCGTCCATCCCGGCATCGGATATGACATCATCGCGAATCACCCCATCTATGACGGAGCCGTTATCGGCAGGGCGGCCGCGCGGGATTTCCGCCTCATCGGCGATTCCGTCAACACCCTCGATAACGGCGTTGTGTTGTCGATCGGTTCCGCCATCATGGCGCCGCAGGTCTTTGAGAAGAGCCTCAGCGCCGTCAACAACGTCCGCATCCTCGATGGGAAGCCCACCGTCTCCGGATTGACCATTTACGTGGTGGACGTCCAGGATAGCGGTGGCTGGGATTGGACCCACGGCGACCCTCCGAAATCCAACCCCGCCTACTACCTTCG
>JADYZL010000271.1 GCA_020853155.1 Bryobacterales bacterium | reverse complement strand
TGGCCCGAATCGCGCGGACGCCATTTCAGGTCCGCTTCGTTCCCGCCAAGGCGCTCACGCCATCGCCGGATCGCTCACGCCGTGCTCCCCGTTCTCCGCCCGGCCCGCGTAGCGCCGTTCATATCCGCCCACGCCTTCGAGCGTCACCGCAAAGTCATACCAGCGCCGGCTTCGCGCAAGGGAAAACCCGATGCGGCGTTCCTCACCCGCCTGTACTGTCATCGCCACCGGGTCCCGTCCATAGCTCCGATCCGCGATCTGAACCGTGATCGCGCGGCGCTCGCCATTCGACACTTGAATCTCCACGCCGGAATCCACGTCCACGCAGGCCACCGTTACCGCCGGGTCTCCCTGAGATCCGGACAGCCGTCGCAGGAAACCATTCGGTCCGCAAATATGCACGTCATAGCGCCCTTCCGGGAATCCCGTGAGATCCCAACCGTCTTCCAGCGTTTCACCCGCTTTCACCGCGTAAGCGCGAGTCCGCAATTCCGTGGAACCCCGGTACGTCCCCGGCGTATAGGCATGGAAGCCACACCCGGCTGCCCGCGCGCCGAATCGCCCCGTGCCCGCGCTCATCCGCAACCGCAGGGCGTTCCCCTCCACTTTCCCCTCCACCGAAAGCTCATAGGGAAGCGCCAGCGACGGACGCACGCCCTCCTCCTGGCGCGGCATCGTTGCCCCCTCCCATCCAGACGGCATGGGGCGGAACTGCGCCTGGTGAATCCCACCCAGGAACTCATCCCGCGCGGGGTAAGGCAGCTTGGTTTCCGGATCGTGGCGGAAGGGCCGGAACACCGCGCTCATGTCCCCGCACACTGCCCGCCGCCAGGGGCTGATATTCGGCTCCTTCACCTTGCAAACCCGTTCCAGAAGCTGCAGAACGCTCGTGTGGTCGAACACCTGGGAGCACACATAACCGCCCCGGCTCCACGGGGAGGCCACCACCATCGGCACACGGAAACCGAGTCCGATCGGCCCTCCCCGCGCATCGTCGCGGCCCGCCCGCTTCCGGTCCTTCTCAAGGGGCCAATATTCGGTGCGCGCATCGATCCCCGCCGAAACCCGTCCCGTTTCCGAGTGGTTCGGGTCTGGTGAAACGAAGGGCGGCACGTGGTCGAAGTAGCCGTCGTTCTCGTCGTAGGTCAGCACGAAAATCGTCTTCTTCCAAACTTCCGGGTTCTGCGTCAGGATGTTCATCGCCTCCGCCAGATACCAGGCGCCATACCAGGGCGCGGAGGGATGATCGGAAAACTGGTTCGGCGCCACCAGCCAACTCACTTTTGGAAGTTTTCCCGATTGCACATCGCTCCGGAACTGGAAGAAGAGGTCGCCCGCCGGGGCCTTCATCTCGCGCTCCTCCGCGCCGTCGCGATAGTGGATGCTTTCGAGCGTCCGGTATTGGGCATCGCCGCGGTTCGTCGTGAATGCCTTCTCGTGCAAGGCGCGGTCACGCGCGGAGAGTTTCGCCTCTGCTTCGGGGCTCCACTTGGCCCGCTCCGCGCGCACCCGCTTGAGCAGCGCCTCCATTCCTTGAAGCTGCTTCCGCGCCTCCGCGGGTGTTCTTTCGCCGGGATTCTTCCGCAACTCGGCAATCTCCGCCGGAAGCCGCTGCTCCGCCTCCCGCATCCAGCGCTGATACCCCGGATGAAAGCCTACGTGGTATTGGTCAAACCATTCGATGGGGTTGTCCGTATAGTTGGCGAGCCACCTTTCCTCTTCGTCGGTGAGGCCCGTGTCCAGGCTGAGTTCGTTCTGGTAGATCCGCCAACTCACCCCGGCCTCTTCGAGCCGCTCCGGATACGTTGTCCAATTTGCCGTCCGCGTGTAGGTCACTTCCGAATTGCGGACATTCGCATTCCCCGCCGCATCCTGTATCTTCCCCGTCCACAGGTAGAGGCGGTTGGGCGTCGTGCCCGTCAGCGAAGAGCAGAAGTTCTGGTCACAGATCGTGAAGGCGTCCGCGAGGGCGTAGTAGAACGGCAAATCCTCCCGGTTGTAGAAGCCCATCGTGAGCGGCATGCCCGCGCATTCCTTCCGCGAAGACGGCTTCGCGGTCAGCCACTGGTCGTGGTTCCCGTGTGCCCGCGCGTCGGTCTGGTCATCCCACCCATGCGGAAGCGAACCAAGCCACGTCGTCCGGGTCCCCCGCAGATCCAGCCGGAACGGCAGCGCGCTGAAGCCTTTTCCATCGCTCTGTTTCCAAACCGGATTTCCGTCCGGGAGAGTCACCGCCCGCGGATCGTTATACCCCCGCACCCCGCGCAGCATGCCGTAAAGATGATCGAAGCTGCGGTTCTCCTGCATCAGGATCACCACGTGTTCCGCATCTTCGAACGTGGAACCCGGCGCCGGGTCAATCGCCGCCGCCCGCTGAATGGACGCCAAAAGCAGCGCCGTCAATTCCGCCGATTGGCGCAGAAACTCTCTCCGTGTGGACATAACGGACATTATCCCCCTCCATGGGAGGCCAATGTGCGCGAAAGCGCTCTTTCCCGCTCCGCGCAGGATGATGGCTACGCGAGCGGATCTTCCTGCGATAATCGGGGGATCGTGGCGCGCGCGTCCGGCCGTCGCATTTCTGCCTCTGCGGAAGGAGTCAAATGGTCCGTCTACTCGTGTTCCTGTGGCTAGCCTGTCTGCCCGGCTTCGCTCAACTGCCGGTGATCTTCGATACGGACATGGGCAACGATGTCGATGACGCGCTGGCTCTCGCGATGCTCCATGCCCTCGAGAATCGCGGCGAGTGCAAGCTCATCGGCGTCACCCTCACGAACGCGCATCCGGATGCCGTCCCCTTCATCCACATGATGAACCGCTTCTACGGCCGCCCCTCCATTCCCGTTGGCGCCGCGATGGCCACCGTGAAAGGGGGTGCGAATCCCGGATTCCTCACGCCTGCGCTCGAAGCAGCCCCGGCGCGGCTACGGATCATGAACCGCATGGCCACACCACCCGCCGTTGTTCTGCTGCGGAGCCTCCTCGCGGAGAGTGCCGGGAAAGTCGCCATCGTCCAGGTTGGTTTCTCCACGAACCTTGCCGCATTGCTCGATTCACCGGCGGACGCCATCTCTCCCTTAAGCGGCCGCGAACTCATCCGGCAAAAAGTAGGCATCCTCTCCGTAATGGCCGGAAATTTCGAAGCGGCCACGCCGGAGTACAACGTCAAGCAGGATATCTCCCCGGCGAAGAAACTCTTCGAAAACTGGCCCGGAAGCATCGTCTTCAGCGGCTTTGAAATCGGCAGGCTCTTGCCCTATCCCGCAACCTCGATTAAGGCGGATTACAACTACGTGCCCTGGCATCCCGTCGTCGCTTCTTACCATGCCTATAAGAAGTTCCCGTATGACCGTCCCACCTGGGATCTCACCTCGGTTCTAGTGGCCGTCCGCCCAAGCCACGGCTACTTCACGCTCTCCGCGCCCGGAAACGTGACCGTGGACGCCGCAACGGGCGCCACCACCTTCCGGGGATCCACGCAAGGCAACCGCG
>JADYZL010000270.1 GCA_020853155.1 Bryobacterales bacterium | reverse complement strand
GACCATGTGATTCTGCGCGGGGCGGGCGTGGGCGTAACCTTCCTGCACAACACGACTCCGGCGATGCGGGGGAAGGAAATTATTCGGGTGGCCCCGTTGGGTGGTGGCTCGTGGACTACGGTGGTGGCGAATAGCACGATGCCGATTGTGGAGGATGCGTTGGAGCCGGCGTTGCAGGTGAAGGTGCGCTCAACCGCGAGTCTGCAGGAAGGCGATTGGGTCATTGTGCGGAGCGATGCGAGCAATGATTTTATTGCCGAGCATCAGATGACGGGTTGGTGGACTCCGGCGCGGCAGACGGGTCCGATTTTTTACCGGCAGGTGGTGAGCGTGGATGCGGACTCTTCGACGGTGACGTTGGATGCTCCGGCGCGGTATGCGCTGCGGGTGCGGGACAATGCCCGGGTGTACAAGACGCGGGCACAAATTCAGGGTGTGGGGCTGGAAGATTTTTCGATTGGAAATACGGAAAGTTCACTGCCGGGGTTTGGGGAAGAGGATTACAGCCGGCAGGGGACCGGCGCGTATGAGGTGCATGGGGCGCATGCGATCGCGTTTCGACAGGCGCTGTTTGGTTGGGTGCGGCGGGTGGCGACGTTCCTTCCAGAGGGGAATGCCACGGAGTATCACGTGGTTTCGAATGGGATCTTGTTGACGCAGACGCGGGGGATTACGGTGGAGGATTGCAGGTTCGAGAATCCGCAGTATCGCGGTGGCGGGGGCAACGGGTATGGATTCACGCTGCAAGGCAATGAGAATCTGATGCGGCGGAATACGGCGGTGCGGCAGCGGCATTCGTTCGACTTCAAATCGATGTCGTCGTCGGGGAATGTGATTGTGGAATGCAGGTCGGAGAATCCATCGCTGGCGTCGGATTTTCATATGCATTTGTCGATGGGGAATTTGCTGGATGGGTTGACGCTGGATCGCGACTATGTGGATGCGACGGTGCGGCCTTACGGGACTCCGGATTATCACGGGGTAACAACGACGCAATCGGTGTTTTGGAATACGCGCGGGGAGCGGTATATGGCGAACCGGCCGTATCTGATCAACTCGCAGCAGTTCGGGTGGGGATATGTGATTGGGACTCGGGGGGAGGCATCGGCGGTGCGGACACGGCCTTTCTCGTTCCGGTATACGAGTCCGGTGGCGAGTGTGGTGGATACTTCGCCCGAGGACTTCGTGGAGGGCGTGGGCAAGGGCGATGATCTGACGCCGGCATCGTTGTATGAGGATCAACTGGCGCGGCGGTTAGCGCGCTGATTGGAAGCGGGAGAGGGCGTTGTCGGTGCGGAGGTAGATGGCTCCTTCGCTGAGCGCGGGGGTCGCGTAGATGGGCTCGCCGATATCGTTGACCTGGAGGATTTCCCAATCGGCGGCGGAGCGGAGGACGGAGACTTTGCCGTCTTCGGAACCGAAGTAGACGCGGCCTTCGGCGGAGACGGGGGATGAGGAGTAGCCACTGATGGCTCCGGTGAGCCGCGCGGTTTTGTGCACTTTTCCGGTGGCGGCGTCGTAGGAGGTGAGAATGCCTCCGTTCTTGACGACGTAGAGCACATCGCCCACAAGAATAGATGTGGGGATGACGCCATTGAATCCCTTGTCGACTCGCCAGACTTCGGTGGCTTCGACGCCGGTGGGAGTGCGTTCCAGGCGCAACGCAGTGAGCGCAGTGGGCCCGCCGACTTCGCGCTGCTTCTGGTCCCATTCGTCTTCGGTGATGATCATGTCGCGGTTGCCGGAGAATTTGGCGATGCCGTGGAGAAAGGGGTCGTCGGCGTATTCGTCCTGAGTGAGTTTGCCGTCGCTGTTCTTGTCGAGCTTTGAGGTGCGGGTGGAGAATGGCGCGGGCGTGTCGCCTCCGTAACCGAAGACGTAGAGCATGTTGTTGTGGAGGATGGGGCTGCCGACCACTGCCGTGCCGAGATTGCGCATGGTGGCGATGCGCTTGCCGGCTTTGTTGTATGCGCCGAACTGGCCGCGGCTGACGGTGAGGATGAGCGGTTCCGAGGCGGTGAAGGTGAGCGGCGTGCCCCAGCCTTCGGATTCCTCGCGATCGGTTTTCCAGCGGATTTCACCGTTGGCGCGGTCGAAGGCGGCGATGTAGGAGTCCTGCAATTGATCGGCGACGAGAACGACGTGATTGCCGTAGATAACGGGCGATGAGCCGAGCCCCATGGAGTTGTGGAAGGGACCCAGTGGCGCGCGCCAGCGCTCCCGGCCGGTGCTGTCGTAGGAAACCATGCCGTAGTCTTTGAAGAACGCGTAGACGTTTTCTCCGTCGGTGACCGGCGTGACGGCTGCCGGGTGGTTGAGGCGGTTGTGGATTTCGGTGCGGGCTCTGGGTACGTGCTTTTCCCAGAGCCGTTTGCCCGTGGCACGGTCAAAACATTCCGTGAACAGTTTGTTGTCGTCGTATGAAGTGAGGAAGATGTGCTTCTTCGTGAGGATTGGAGACGATTTGCCGGGCCTGGCCGGTGTGCGCCAGACGAGGTTCTTCGCGGGGCCGAATTCGACCGGGTAACCTTTGTCCGCGGCGATGCCGGAACCGTTGGGGCCGCGGAAGCGAGTCCAGTCTTCCGCCAGCAGCGCGGCGGTGAGAAGAAGCAGAAAGCTCATTCCGGCTATTGTATGTCGTACAGGGCGGCGGAAAATTTCTTGCCCGTGAGGCACTGCTCGATGGTGGGCCATGCGCGCTGGTGATCGTCGGCGGCTACCCACTTGAGGCGCTGCTCTTCGGTCTGGAAGCTGATGAGCAGGCGCCAATTCGATTTCGGCGCATCGCCGACGGGCGTGCTGCGCAGTTTGAGCAGCTTTACGTCCACGAATCCCGGCTGTTTGCTGATGGTGGGGCGGAAGACCGTCTTGAAGTTCTTGACGAGGTCGGCTTCCTTTGCCGGATT
>JADYZL010000269.1 GCA_020853155.1 Bryobacterales bacterium | reverse complement strand
GAAGGCTGGATCAATGGGGCCTTCTTCGTCCTGGAACCGAAAATCTTCGACTACATCGATTCCGACCAGACCATCTGGGAAAGAGAGCCGTTGGAACGGCTCGTTGCGGAGAATCAACTGATGGCTTACCGCCATGATTCGTTCTGGCAATGCATGGATACATTACGAGAAAAGCACATTTTGGAGGAACTATGGCAATCCGGAAAAGCACCCTGGAAGGTGTGGGAGTAAAATCATGCGCGTACTAGTCACTGGACACAACGGCTACATCGGCTGCGCCCTCTTGCCGATTTTGACTCGCGCGGGCCACGCGGTGGTCGGCCTTGACAATTGCATGTTCGAGGACTGCACGATGGGACCCGATGCCGATCCTGTCCCAACACTCCGCAAGGACGTGCGGGACGTAGAACCATCCGATCTGGAAGGCTTCGATGCCATTATTCATCTCGCCGGAATCTCCAACGATCCACTAGGAGATCTCAACCCGGATTGCACCTATGACATCAATCACAGAGCTTCCGTGCGGCTGGCGAGGCTAGCCAAAGACGTGGGGGTCAGCCGGTTCCTCTTCTCCTCTTCCTGTAGTAACTACGGCGCCGCCGGCGGTGACACCATCCTCGATGAACATGCCGCGTTCAATCCCGTTACCGCCTACGGCCGTTCCAAAGTGCTGGTGGAGCAGGAAGTCGCACCGCTGGGGGACGAAAATTTCTGCCCGGTTTTTCTCCGCAATGCGACGGCGTATGGTTTTTCGGCAAGGCTTCGCGGAGACCTCGTTCTCAACAATCTGGTCGGCTGGGCGCACATCACGGGCAAAGTTCGTTTGAAGAGCGATGGCACTCCCTGGCGCCCGATCGTTCACATCGAAGATATTTCGCAAGCGTTTCTGGCTTTGATGGAAGCGCCGCGCGACCTCGTCTACAACCAAGCCTTTAATGTCGGCCGCACGGAAGAGAACTACCAGATGCGCGATCTCGCGCAGATCGTCATGGAGACGGTGCCAGGCAGCCAGGTCACCTTCGCAGAGGACGCAGGTCCGGACAAACGTTGCTACCGGGTCAATTGCGACAAAATCCTCAACGCCATCCCGGCCTTCCAGCCGCAGTGGACTGCCCGCGCCGGCGCGCGTCAACTCTATGAAGCCTACCAGGCTTTCGGCCTTACCCTGGCGGATTTCGAAGGCCCACGCTTCATGCGTATCCACCACGTCAAGCAACTGCAGAAGGACGGTCGTCTCGACTCCTCGTTGCGGTGGGTTCCCGTAGCCGCCATGTCGGGCCGGTAAAGAGGTAGCGATGCAAGAGAAAATATCGGCGTGCCGGATCTGCCAATCTCCCGGTGTCGTGCCGGTCCTATCGTTGGGTGTCACCCCACTCGCAGATGGACTGCTGAAGGAAGATCAGATTTCCGCTCCCGAACCTCGATTCCCATTGAGCGTTGCTTTCTGCCCCGAGTGCAGTCTCGTTCAACTCCAGGAAACCGTATCGCCGGATCAGTTGTTCTGTCAGGACTATCCCTACTACTCTTCCTTCTCGCCCGCCCTGTTAAAACACTCACGGGAAAACGCCCTCAATCTCATCCGGCTGCGCAATTTGAATTCGGGCAGCTTTGTGATTGAACTCGCCAGCAATGACGGGTACCTGCTAAAGAACTTCGTCGAGCACGGAATCCCGGTTCTCGGAATCGACCCTGCTGAAGGGCCGGCTCGCGCCGCCGAAGCGATCGGAGTTCCCACACAGTGCACGTTTTTCAGCTCGCAGTTAGCACAGGACCTCAGATCCGAAGGAAAAGCGGCGGATGTAATTGTCGCCAATAATGTGCTCGCGCATGTCGCCGACACACACGGCTTCGTGGACGGCATCCACACGCTCCTGAAAGATACCGGTGTAGCCGTGATCGAAGCACCGTACTTGAAGGATCTCGTACAGCATTGCGAATTCGATACGATCTACCACGAACATCTTTGCTACTTCTCCGTTACCGCCCTCGATCGCCTCTTCCGCATGCACGGTCTCTTCCTCAATGACGTCGAGCGGCTCTCCATTCATGGTGGATCCCTACGTCTCTATGTCGAAAAGATTGAGAATGTGTCACCGCGGGTCACCACGCTCCTGCGGGAAGAACGGGAGGAAGGGCTCACGCACGTTCGGTACTATCAGGACTTTGCGTCACGGGTGGAACGTATTCGAACTGAACTCCGGATGCTCCTCAATGACCTGAAACAAAAGGGCGCGCGGATCGCCGCCTATGGCGCCGCAGCCAAAGGAAGCACCCTCATCAACTACTGCGACCTTGGTACCGATCTAATCGATTTTGTCGTGGACCGGAACACGCATAAGCATGGCCGCTATATGCCTGGTCAGCATATTCCCATTCTTGCCACCGAAGCTCTCCTTGACAAGAAGCCCGATTACGTTTTGCTGCTGGCCTGGAATTTCGCTGACGAGATCCTCGAACAGCAAAAGGCATACCGGCAGTTGGGTGGACGCTTCATTACTCCCGTACCGCAACCTCGCGTCATGTGATCGGAGGACAGATACAGTGCCCACGCAAACAGCAACTGAGAGCAAGGAAATACAATCCGCCTCCGGCGTCTGCCAGAGTTGTCAGGGCGGCGATCTAGCCGTTTTTTATCAATCCAACTCCGTGCCGGTGAACAGTTGCCTCCTGCTTGACAGCGAGGAGGAAGCCCGCCGGTATCCGACCGGCCAGATCCGTCTTGCCTACTGCCGGCAGTGCGGCTTTATCGGGAATACAGCGTTCAATCCGGAGTTGGCGCGATACAACACCTCCTACGAAGAACAGCAATCGTTCTCTCCTCGATTCCAGCAGTTTGCAAAGGATCTCGCGCAACGCTGGATCGAGACCCACGGCATCCGCGGCAAGACGATTCTCGAGATCGGTTGTGGCAAGGGCGATTTTCTTCTCTTGTTCTGCCAGTTGGGCGCCAACCGGGGAATTGGCATCGATCCAAGCTATGTCCCGGGCCGCCACCACGACGAAGGCGGACAGGTCACCTTCATTCCAGATTTCTATTCGCCGCGCTATTCCCATTTGCAAGCCGATATTGTTTGCTGCCGGCACACGCTGGAGCACATTCCGGATACCGCCGCCTTCATGCATATGGTGCGCCAGTCGATCGGGGACCGTCCGGACACCCTCGTTCTTTTTGAACTCCCCGATGTCTACCGGGTTCTCAAGGAATGCGCGTTTTGGGACATCTACTACGAGCATTGTTCCTACTTCAGTCTCGGTTCGCTCGCTCGCTTGTTCCGCCGAACCGGCTTCGATGTCTTGGATCTTTACAAAGAGTATGACGATCAGTACCTTCTGATTGAAGCGAGGCCGGGAGATGGCAGAAGCCCCCTCCTGCCGCGGGAAGAGGACCTGACAGACCTTGCTTCCTCTGTTGAGGAGTTCCGTCTCCGCTACGAGGAAACCGTGCGGACGTGGAAGCAGAAGATCGCTGCGTATCGGGATCGGGGCAAGAGAGTGGCAATCTGGGGCTCCGGCTCCAAATGCGTGGCGTTCTTGAACACTTTGGGCATCAACGAGGATATTGGCCAAGTGGTCGATATCAACCCCTATCGTCATGGGAAGT
>JADYZL010000268.1 GCA_020853155.1 Bryobacterales bacterium | reverse complement strand
CTCCAACGACGACGACAGCGAGACCGAGCCCGAGGTGCTTCCCACGCGGGTTCCGAATCTGCTGGTGAACGGTTCGGAGGGCATCGCCGTCGGCATGGCCACGAAGATTCCTCCGCACAATTTGTCGGAGATCGTGGATGCTACCGTTGCGCTGATTCGAGATCCCAACCTCCCGATCACGGAGGTTCTGAAGCTCGTGCCCGGGCCGGATTTCCCCACCGGCGCATACATCCTGGGGCGCTCCGGCATCTGGGATGCGTTCAATACCGGGCGCGGCATCATTCGCATGCGCGCCAAGACGCACTTCGAAGACATCGGGAAAGACCGCCAGGCCATCGTCGTAACGGAGATCCCCTATCAGGTGAACAAGGCGCGGTTGATTGAGGCCGCCGCCGCCCTGGTGAATGAGAAGAAGCTCGAGGGCATCAGCGAGATCCGCGACGAAAGCGACCGCAAGGGCATGCGCTTCGTCTTCGAACTGAAGCGCGGCGAGAACGCCGAGGTCATCCTCAACAATCTCTACAAGCAGACCCAACTGCAAACCAGCTTTGGCGTCATCATGCTCTCGATCGTCAACGGCCAGCCGCGCGAGTTGGGGCTGATCGATTGCATCAAACACTTTATTGACCACCGGGTGGAAGTCGTCCGCCGGCGCACCGATTTCGAGTTGAGGAAAGCCCGCGACCGAGAGCACATCTTGCTCGGCTTCCAGAAGGCGCTCAACAATCTTGACGAGGTGATCGAAACCATCCGCCGGTCGGAAAGCCCCAAGGACGCCAAGGCGCGGCTGATCGCCCGCTTCGAGTTCACAGAGCGGCAATCCCAGGCGATCATCGAGCTGCAACTCCAGCGTCTCACCGGCATGGAGCAGCAGAAGATCCTCGATGAACTGGCCGATATCCAGGTACGGATCGCACGCTACCTCGAGATCCTCGGCTCGGAGGAAGTGCTGCGCGGCGTGATTATCGAGGAACTGGAGGAAGTGAAGGCGAAGTTCGGCGATGCCCGCCGCACGGAGATCATCGAAGAT
The DNA here is from genome assembly GCA_020853155.1 of Bryobacterales bacterium. Taxonomy (GTDB): domain Bacteria; phylum Acidobacteriota; class Terriglobia; order Bryobacterales; family Bryobacteraceae; genus JACTMJ01. The sequence goes on along the minus strand of JADYZL010000268.1, from coordinate 2,019 downwards.
CCGGGCGACATCAACATCGAAGATCTGATCGCCGACGAGAACGTCGTCCTTACGGTCAGCCGCTCCGGCTACCTGAAGCGCGTCGCTCTCGACACCTACCGGCGGCAGCGCCGTGGCGGCACGGGCCGCATCGGGATGACCACCCGCGCCGAAGATCTCGTGGAACATCTCATTGTCGCTTCCACGCACACCAGTTTGATGTGCTTCACCAACCTCGGCCGGGTGTACATCAACAAAATCTATGAAGTGCCGGATGCCGGCCCCACCGGCAAGGGCAAGCATGTTTCGAACCTGCTGAACCTGCTACCGGGCGAGACCGTGCAGGCGTTTCTGCCCGTGCGCGAACTCGTGGAGGGCAAGAATATCGTGATGGTGACGCGCAACGGCGTCATCAAGAAGTGCGCGTTGACGGCATTCGCGAACATCAACGCCCGCGGCATCATCGCCATCGGCCTCGACGAGGGAGATGAACTGATCTCGGCCCGTCTCACTGAAGGGAATGCGTACGTGTTCCTGGCTTCGCGCGACGGCAAGGCAATTCTCTTCAAGGAGAGCGAGGTGCGCGCGATGGGCCGTCCGGCGCGGGGAGTGCGCGGGATGATGCTCTCGAAGGGCGATTACATCGTCTCCATGGCCGTTCCCACGGATCCCGAAACGCCGATCCTCGTGATCGCGGAGAAGGGGTTGGGCAAGCGGACCCCGGTCAAGGAATACCGCGAAACCGGGCGCGGCGCGAAGGGCGTGATCAACATGAGAACCACCGTGCGCACCGGTAAAGTGGTGACGGCGCTCCAATTGCCGTACGGGCCGGATGGAGAGCCCACGGAGGAAGTGATGGTGATCACCGTGAATGGGCAGATCATCCGCACCGGCGTCGATGAGATCCGGCAAGCCGGCCGCGCCACTCAGGGCGTGACAGTGGTGCGCCTGGATGAAGGCGATGTCGTGGCGGCTGCGGCCATCATCCCCGATGAACCCTCGAACGGCGATGAGCCGGAAGGGGAGCAGGGAACCCTGCCGCTCCAGTAGGGCGCGGACCAAACGGAAGGGGCGGCAATCGCGCGGATCGCGATTGCCGCCCCTATTTCTTGCCGGTTGGAGCTTGTCAGCGCCGCGAGAGAACCACCGCGCCTCGTTCACCCTCTGGACGTTGCAATTCGTTCCGAGAGAAGCCGGCCTTACGGAACATCACTTCGTACTGGGCGAACGTATAGGCGTCGCCCTCATCCGTCATCGCCAGCATCATGAGGGCGAACTGGGCCGCATCGCGGGGCGTCACGCGGTCTTCGTTGGGGATGTGCTCAAGGGTCACCACGACGCCATCCGGCTTCAAGGCGTTGCGAACTTTTCCGAGCAATTGATCGATCGTCTCCGGGCTGAAGTGGTGCAGGAAATTCGTGATCATCACCACGTCGTAATCGTGGCCGAAATCCACTTCGAACGCACTGCCTTCGATGGCATGCCAGCGCTCCGCCACCCCCGCCTTCTCGACGTTCTGCCGCGCCACCCGGAGGACCGATGGCCAATCGAGTGCGTACACCGTGGCGTTGGGATTCTGCTGCTGAATCGTGATGCCGAAGAGCCCGTGGCCGGCCGCGAGATCGAGCACCTTCATGGGAGCGCCGCCCGCTGCATCGATGAGCCTGGCGATGGAGTTCGCGGAAGGCCGCATCATCGGCATCATGGTGCGGGCGAATTCCTCCCACCGCGGGTCATCGTGGGCAATCGTGTCGCCAGCCTTGTGGAGGGTGCTGCCTCCCTTGCGAACCACGTCCGCGAGCTGCTCGAACGCCCGGCGCTTCTCCACGTCAAGAAGGAACCGCGAGGTCGCGCCCAGATATGCGGGAGACTTTTCGTCCAGAAAGGCCGCCGCATCGGGTGCGAGCCCATATTGCTGCCCGTCCTTGGTTAGAAACTCCTGGATCACCAGGAAGTCGCAGAGCACGCGCATTCCCTTGGTGGAGGTCTGGCAGGCTTTGGCAATCGCTTCCACCGTGCGCTCTCCCGCGCCGATCACGG
>JADYZL010000267.1 GCA_020853155.1 Bryobacterales bacterium | reverse complement strand
TCGAGCACCGTTTCGTTGGGATAGCAGTTCTGCAGCGAATCGAGCACGGCCCCAAGCACGATCGCCTTCACGGACTTCTGCTCCGCCGGCGTTAGTTCGGTGTTGCGTAAATAGCCGGCGAAACGTGTGTTGGCAGCGTGGCGTACCGAAACGAGCAAGTCGAGATGGTCCCGCGCCTGATCCATGATCTGCGCTGCCCGCTGTAGAGAGGCAAACTGCGGAAAATGAAGTTCACGGCCTGGGATCACGCTGAATAGATCGGTAAGAACGGCGGGGCACTTTAGGGAATTTCACCGGGTTTGGCGAAACTTTCAGATGGAAAGCTACGGAAGCGGTTACGGCTTGGCGGCGCCTTGCGAGAGGCGCAAAATTCCCACAATCGCCGTCTGGCCGGCGAGTTCGGCAGCGCGCAAGGGAGTGTCGCCGGCCTTGGTCCGAAAGGTAGGGTCGGCATGATGTGCAAGCAGATAGCGAACCACATCGGCGCGCCCCCAGGAGGCGGCATGATGCAATGGCGTCGCCCCCGTTTCCTTGTCGCGCGCGTTAACGTCGGCGCCTCTTTCTATCAGCAACTTCACCACATCGAGCTTGCCCGATAGCGCAGCATCATGCAGGGGCGTCGCGCCAGATGCATTCCTGGCATTGACTGCGGCGCCGTGTTTCAGCAGCACCTCGATAACGGGGATGTTGCCGCTCAGCGCGGCGTCGTGGAGCGGCGTCGATCCATTCTCGCCGATCTCCTGAAACTTCGCGCCGTGTGCGATCAGCAGATCCACCAGATCGGCTTGCCCTCGCATTACGGCGTCCCGGATCCGTTTGCCGGGGTTCGCCTCATCGTCCAGTTTGGCGCCTCCGGCCAGCAGCACTTCCAACACCTGCCGGTGCCGGTATCGAATGGCCTCGTCCAGAGCGGTGGCGCCGGAGGAATCCTTGGCATTGGGGTCCGCGCCTGCATCGAGAAGGACCTTTGCGACCTCGGCATGGCCGCGCGCGGCCGCGGTATGCAGCAGGGGAGAAAGCGGTTGCGCGGCGGATACGGGGGATGGATCGCTTGTCTTCTCCTTCCCGGCGATGGCTCTCTTGGCGCCAACCTCGAGCAAGAAGCGGGTCACTTCGGCACTCCCCTTCCAAACGGCTTCGTCTAGAGGAGTAGCTCCGGCGTCGTCCTTTACGGAAGCGTCCGCTCCACGTTCCAGAAGCAATTCGACGATGCGCAAATCACCTCGATTGGCCGCCAGGTGCAGCGCCGTCTGGCCGGAACGGTATCGGGCATGGAGATCGGCATGATGGTCGAGCAGCAGCTTTACGATCTCCACCCTTCCCGTGATCACGGCATAGTGCAGGGGGGTGGAGCCCCCTTCGCGATGACGAATATTGGGGTTTGCTCCGGATTCGAGAAGGAGCCGGGCCATGGGGATGTCTCCCTCCCAGCAGGCGATGTGGAGAACGCTTGCGCCAAGCCGGTCCGTGGCATCGGGGCTTGCCTTGCCAAGCGAAAGCAGAGACCGGGCGCTTGCGGTATCGTGACGGCGGACGACGTCGATGAAGGATTCATCTACCCGTCCCGAGGATGTGGCTGGAGCGGGCGCCTGCGCGGCCGGGAGAATGATCGCCGCCAGGATGATCCACAAGCAGAAGGTGGCGGCTTGGGATCGGCTCATACGCTCACTCTAGCATCCGCCGCGTTTCGACGGCCCGCGAAACGTGGCGGAGACTCGCCACGCCAAGGATGCCAGGCCGCAAGATGGAGCCGCCACGCGCTATATATTAGGGGGTGAGGTTCATTCCCCCGGCTCCGGCATTTCTCGCGGCATTCCTCGCGTTCGCCCTTCCTTGCGCGGCACAGGATTACACGGCCCCTGCAGGTGACCGCGCCCCGGCGAAGCGGCTTGGAGCGGAGAGCATTCTCCCCGGAGGGCGGCTACTCACGCCGCTCGGCCGCCAGCACGTCACGGGGCTCTTGCCGCTCGGGATCGCAATCAGCCCCAACGGCAAGCGAATTGCCACCGTTGACGGCGGTGCGGCCCTACCCTCAACCACGGTCTTTCATCATGCCGGACCCAGTCTTCGCCGGGATCGCTTTGAAGCAAGCCCAAACGAGAATTTGGGCGAGGAACCAGCGGGCGGACGAGACGATTTCCGTGGAGTCGCGTTCGATGGCAATAACCGGATCTACATTTCCGAAGGCCGTTCCGGGAGAATCCTTCTGTTGAACTCGGGGAACGGCAAACTCATTCGCACCTACAGCCTCAATCAAGGCGGCATTCGCGAGAGCGATTCGGCGGGTCTGGCGCTGGATGCGAAACGGAAGCGGCTCTATGTGGTGGACCGAGTGAACCATCGGATGGCCGTCGTCGATACCGGTAGCGGGCGTGTGACGCATAGTGTACCGGTGGGCCATCTCCCCGAGCGGATCTCGCTCTCCCCCGACAAGCAACAGGCGTTTGTTTCCGGTATGGAAGCGCCGCCGGATGCGAAAGCTTCGGAAGGCCACGCCTCCAGTCTCTTGACCGTCGTGGATCTCGCGGGCGGCGAACCCAGGACTGTGAGGAAAGTTTCCATAACGACATCCTCCGATGTCGGAATCGAGACCCGCGGCGGGCCTTCCGGCCTGCTAGTGACGGAGGATTCGGTCTACGTTGCCACCGGCGCAAATGACGCAGTCACGGTGGTGGACCGCGGCAAGCTAGCGATGTCGGGGGAGATTCCCCTGCGGATTCCAGACCTCGAATCCTTGCGGGGAATTCTGCCGATGGGCATGGCCTTCGACGCCGCCGCCAATCGGCTTTATGTGGCGGAGGCCGGCATCAACGCGATAGCGGTGATCGATCCCGCGCAGCACAAGATATTGGGCCATCTGCCGGTGGGCTGGTTCCCCACAGATGTCCAAATCCACGGGGGCAATCTCTACGTAGCCAATGCCAAAGGCCAGGGGACCGGGCCGAATGCCACCACGGAGGAAGCGTTGCCCATGGGACGGTTGATCGATTTTGGCCACGGAACGCTATCGGTGATTCCGCTGGCCGAGATGAGGTCTCTCGAAACCCACACGGCCCGGGTGATGGCGAATAATGGCTTCACGAAGAGCGAAGGTTCTGCCCTTCCAATCCCCACGGCCATCCGGAACCTGGTGATCATCCTGAAAGGAAACCGCAGCTACGACGAAGTTTTCGGTGACATCGAGCAGGCCGCCAACGGACCCGTGAACGGGGCGCCCGCGCTCGCCCGCTTCGGCAATCTGGGCTACGCGCGGCAGGAGCGGAGCGGCTTGATCACGAGAGGGGAGTTGAAGGACTTACCGATTACCCCGAACCACCGGGCGATTGCCGAACGATTCGCCTTCAGCGACAATTTCTATCCGGATTCGGAGGCGGACATGGATGCATTTTGGCATCATCTCGATCGCCATGGAATCTCTTTCCGCCGCTTCGGAGAGAGCGGCGATGGCGCGAACCTCCCGGATCAATCCCGCGCCGGAGAGTTTATCGCGGCGCTTGAGGAAGCATACCGCAAGCCCGGCAATGAACTCCCACGACTCCTTTCGATTCACTTGCCGAACGACCGGATGGCGCCGCCTCGTCCCGAAGACGGATATCCATACCGGGCTTCGTTTGTCGCCGATAACGACATTGCACTCGGCAAGATTGTGGAGTATCTTTCCAAATCGCCGTGGTGGCGGAATATGACGATTCTGATCAGCGAGGAAGATGCGCGGGGAGGAGTGGATCATGTGGATTCCCACCGTTCTTTTCTGTTGATTGCCGGCCCCTATGCGCGCAGGAATTACGCTTCGCACCGCAACACCGGCACTCCCGGATGGATCAAGACCGCCCTTCGGATCCTGGGGATTCCACCGTTGAATCTGCGCGATGCCTCCGCGGCGGATCTTTCGGATTGCTTTACGAACTCCCCGGATTTCCGGCCCTACGATCTGCGGCTTGTGAGGAAGGAATTGTTCGATCCGGAAAAGGCCCGGGCGGCATCCGCTCCCAATTGAATGCGCAGCCGGGAATGATCGCAAAACAGACCCCGTTCTGAAGTCATGGTTACGAAATCAGGGGGACCACTTTCTCATTGCTATGTTAGACTCTTAGGTATTATTGAAGGTCCACGCACCATTTCGAGTATTGTCAATATCGTGAGTTCCCATTCCCCGCGCTCATCCGCCGATTCTAGCGTGCGATCTGTCTGCCCAAATTCGGGGCCTGCCCTTTTTCGGACGGTTCTCTCCCCGGCCGGGCTCCTTCGCAATCATCCGGAACCGACCATGCACGCATGCGAATAAGAAGGGCCTGCCAGGGCTCGCATGCCCATTTTGTCCATCCGCCCATTTCCGGCGCGAATCCCGGCGATGCCTCGCCTTGCCGTGGCAGCCGGCCCGGGAACACGCCAACCGCAACCAATACTAAGGAGGAGATTCCGCTGACGATTCGTCAGCTTGAACGTCTATGAGACCGCCAAGACCATTCATGCGCCGTCCGCGTGTCCGCGAGAACGTCAATGAGGCGATCCGGTTCCGTGAAGTCCGCGCCGTGTTTCCCGATGGAACCACTGCGGTGATGAGCACTTCGGAAGCGATCGCTCGCGCCAAAGAGATTGGCCTCGATCTGATTCTGATCGCTCCTACCGCACAGCCCCCGGTCGCCAAAGCGATGGATTACGGGCAATGGCAGTATGAGGAAAAGAAGAAGAAGAACGAAGCCAAGAAGAAGCAGCACGTCATTCAGGTGAAGGAAGTCAAATTCCGCCCCAACACCGACGATCACGACTACGACTTCAAGAAGAACCATGCCGTTCGCTTCCTCAAAGAAGGCAATCGCGTCAAAGCCATGGTGCAATTCCGCGGGCGGGAGATCGCGCACTCGGAATTGGGAAAGCGGCTGCTGGAACGGCTGGCGGCGGATCTGGCGGAGGTCGGGCAGGGTGAAGGCGGCATTCGAATGGAAGGCCGAGCGGCGCTCTTGCTGCTGAGTCCGGTGAAGGCGGAAAAGCCGAAGGGCGAGAAGAAGAAGCCGGAGGCGCCCCCGGCTGCAGTGCGGCAACCCGCGCCGAGCGCATAGGAAATTCCCCGCGCTCCGTGGAATCCGCGTTGCGTTCTCAATAGAACAGGTACTTACGCCACTGCACGTCACCGTTGCCGAGCAGCCGCATGAGATGCCGGCTGGTGTGGAGGGTGAAGGCTCGCGGCGCGCGCGTGAGTTTCATCCCCGCCTCTTCCGGGGTACGATTCCCCTTGCGGTTATTGCAGGGGTGGCAGCAGGTGGCTAGGTTTTCCCACGAAGAACCCCCGCCGCGGGAGCGCGGGATGACATGATCCAGCGTGAGATTCGTGGCGCTGCCGCTCGCGCCGCAATACTGGCAGGCGTACCGGTCCCGCATGAGGATGTTCTTACGCGAGAGAGCGCGCGTCTGCTGAGGAATCCGGCGGTATTCGAGCAGGCGGATGACGCTCGGCATATCGAGCGCGTGGGCCGTCGAATGGATTACCCGATCCCCGAATTCTTCCGCCGACGCGACGCCCTTAATGATCAGGACAATCGCGCGGCGTGCGGCGCACACGTTGATTGGTTCATAACTGGCGTTGAGCACCAGTACCGGTTGTTGTAATTGGTCCATCGCTGGCATACGTCAATCACTCCCACTGGATTCTGCGGTTATGGGTGGGCAGCGTTTCATCCTCAGCGTCTGCCTCGCCGGTTTCGGTTAACTCCCACCCAGGGCGGGCCGGAGGCGGTTCCTGGCCGCGAGGGAATGGCGCGGGGGCGCGCCGGTCGACTCGCGCGAGGGCCAGCAATTCCACCCGCTCCGCACCCGCTCGCTTCAGTAGACGGGCACAGGCGGTGGCAGTGGCGCCGGTAGTGAAGACATCGTCCACCAGCAGCACGGATTTTCCGGCGATCTCGCCCGGATTGGAAAGGGCAAATGAGCGTAGCGCATTCTTCCGGCGAGCCGCGCTCGCGAGACCTGCCTGCACGCGCGACGGCTTCGGGCGCCGCAACGCCTCCACCATTGGAATGGAGAGGGCCTTGGCCACTTCCAGCCCCAATCGCTCCGCCTGGTTGAAGCCCCGTCGCCAACGTTTCCACCAATGCATGGGTACCGGCGTCACACAATCCGCGCGGCGCTCGGCGCTCTTACGGTCCGCCGGAAGCGCCGTCAGCATCCAGGCTGCCAGCGGCGCCGCCAGGGATTCGATGCGGCCGTACTTGAAGAGATGAATCAGATCCCGCAGTTCCTTCTCATAGGCTCCATAGACGAAGCAAGCGTCAAAACCGCGCCGTCCGGTGAGGCAAAGCCGGCAGACGCCATCCTCATCGAGAGCCCATTGGTTCAGAAACGGCGTTCCACACCGTTCGCAAAAGCAATCAGCCCGAAGCGGTTCTACTTTTTCGATGCAGGATGGGCAGACGGGGAAAGTGTCAAAGGAGGGGAGGGCGCAGCCGCACAGGTGGCAGTCGTCCGGAAAAATGGCCGAAAGAATCTTCCGCGGGAATGGAAGAGATCTTCCCGCGCCGGAGTTCAACCCCAAGATGTGGGGCCTACTGGAGAAGACCCACCTCCGCACGCAACAGAATGTACTTAATTGTAGGTCCGCCGAGGCATCGGCGGCAAGCGCCTTAGCGGCGATCGGGAGACATCCCGGCCGCAAATTGTTTCCATGAACTGGATCGGGCTTAGGAAGAAGCTGCGATGATGGTTCGCGCGGGAGGGGTGAACGTCACGATACGATGAGGGATTCAGCCCCGATCTCCCCATGAAAACTGTCTTCTATGCCGTGTTTGGAGCGTTGGTGGTGGTGGCGGGCTCCGGCGCTCTGGGAGCGATGCTGTTGAGCGCATTGCGGCTGCGTATGTCGCGCGCGGAGGCTCTGGCGCTTTCCTTTCTGACGGGCTCGGCGTTGTTTAGTGGGCTATGGATGGCGCTGGGAATGAGCGGCCTTGCCTACCGGGGCGTCGCTTATGGGGTGAGCGGCGCACTGCTTCTGGCGGCCTTCGCGCTGGGTTCGTTTCGTATTTTCCGGGATCCGCCCGCGTGCGAGGTTGTGAACCGCGCCGGATCTCCCGCTCTCAGCGTTTCCGCCGCACTCGGCTTTGCCATCCTGTTTCTGCCGTTTCTAGCCATCTACCTCTTGTATGCGCTCTATCCGGAGGTGAGCGCGGACGGCAGCTACTATCACAATGGATTTCTGAACCAGTACGCGATCGCGCATCGCATCGTGCCGCTCCCCGACAACTTTTATGCCAGCCTCAGCCAGGCTTCCGAGATCCAGGCGCTGCCCGGTTTTCTCATTGGGAAACATTGCGTTCCGGGATTGGTGCAGTTGGTCTATTTACTAGCCGCTACCGCTTTGATCGCCGGTTTCGGCGCAAGGCACGCGGATGCAAAGACAGGTTGGACGGCGGGGTTCCTTTTCTTCACAACGCCGGCCGTCGGCTATGTCTCCACCCAGGCGCTGAACGATATAGCCGCGACAGCCGCGGTTTTCGGCGCCTTCTATTGCATGTATCTCTGGTGGGAGAGCCGCGTGGATCGGTGGCTGCTGCCCGCCGGGCTGCTGGCGGGGCTTGCCTACGCAACCAAGTACAGCACGTTTCTGGCGGCGGTCGCCTTTGCGGCCGTAATGGCGTGGCGTTGGAGCCGCCACCGGGATCTCCCCTGGAAATGGGCGGCCATCGGCTGCCTGGGCGTGGCCGTGATGGTGCTGCCTTATTTGCTGCGGAACTGGATCTGGTACGGTAATCCCCTGGCTCCGTTCTACAACGCATGGTTCCCGAACCCCAATTTTTCCTCATGGGTGGAGATCGAGTACCGCGCGAACCAGCGCACCTACGGTTGGCTCAAGAGCTTTTTCGATGTCCCCTGGGATATCGTGGCGGGCGGCAGACACTTGCAGGGCATCATCGGCCCGGTCGTCCTGGCGCTTCCGCTCGGCCTGCTGGCGTTACGAAAGCCGGCGGCGCGAATTCTGCTTCTCTCGGGCGGCATCTGTCTGCTCACCTATCCGCAGAACGTGGGAGCCCGCTTTCTGCTTCCCGCTCTGCCGTTCTTCCTGCTCTTGCTGGCCATGGTTGCCGTGCGATGGCGGGAAGCGCTGGGGGCGATGCTGGCCATGCAGGCAATCTTATGCTGGCCCACGCTCGTGGCCGCCTACACTCAGCCCAATGCGTTGATTCTCGCGCCAATCCCTACCCTCGCGCAGATCACCCGCCGGATTCCAGAGGAAGAGACACTCGCCTACCGTCTGAATACCTATTACGCCGCGCGCTGGCTTGACCGGAATGCAAAGCCGGACGAGCGCGTGTTCGCCTACAACGTCTACGTCGAAGCCTATAGCTCCGTCCATGCCTGCGTGGCGCACACGTCCACCCATTGCTTCAAAATGGCGGATATTTTCGCCAGCGCTCTGAATAGCGGGGAGCGCCCCAACCGGGAATGGGTCTATCGCTTCGAACGCCGCCCGCTGCGCTCCCTGCGTTTGTTGCAGACCGGCAACGGACAGGATCGCTGGAATCTGCGCGAGATCCGGTTCTACCAGGGCGAGACTCCCGTAGCGCTGCCCCACGGCGCGCACCTGGAAGCGAGCCGCAACCCGGAAGACCTGCCCTACCTGTTCGATGGGAACCTGCTAACGGGTTGGTCCCCGTGGGAGTTCATGGCTGCGGGGCAGTTCGTGGAGATTCAGTTCCCGGAACCGGTAGAAATGGACAGCATCGTGGTGCGCACAACGGCGGCGCAGACTTCGGCGTCCATCGTCCTGCAAGAGATCGGCGGCGATGGACGCTGGGGCGCCTTGCCTGGCGAGGTGCGCCTCATCGAAAACTTCCCCGTGCCGGATTTGCGAAAAGCGGCCATGGCGGAATTCTACCGCCGCGGCTACCGCTATTTCTTTGCGATGCGCTACGAAAGCTACGTCGAATCCATGGAGAAGGATCCCGCGGGGTGGAACATCGAGAAAGCCGCCTGGGGCCAGGATTGGCGTATCTATCGCATTCTTCCCCCCGCCCCACCGGAGGGAACACAGCTCTCCCGTACAACCCCGGATAGGGATAAGATAGTCAGCGAATAGGCGAAGGCGGGGGTGGCTCGGCCCAGGTCCCGCGAGCGCCTTCAACCGGATGCAGAGCGCGGCCTGGAAGAAAACCGGCGGCCTTGCCAGGAAGGAATCTGCCATGCAAAGACGATCCATTCCCGCGATCTGCCTCCTGCTGATCGTGGCGGTCACATTGCCGCTCGCGGCCGCTCCAAAGCGAGTGCTCGTCTATACGCGAAACTACACTCCGGACGGGAAAGGCTACGTCCACGCCAATCTTGCCGATAGCGTGGCCGCCATCCGCAAACTCGGTGCGGAGCACGGCTTTGCTGTGGAACATTCCGACGATCCCGCCATCTTCACGTCGCCGGAGCTGAAGACATTCTCCGTCATCGTGTTTGCAAGCACCAACAACGAAGCGTTCGCGAACGATGCTCAGCGCGCCGCGTTTCAGGCATACATCCGGGGTGGCGGCGGCTTTGTGGGAATCCATTCGGCAACCGGATCGGAACGCCAATGGGAGTGGTATTGGAAGATGATCGGGGGGAGTTTCGACTATCACCCCCCGCTGCAGAAGTTCCTGGTGCGCGTGGCGGATGC
>JADYZL010000266.1 GCA_020853155.1 Bryobacterales bacterium | reverse complement strand
TGGCATCTAAGGGGTTTTCGTGGCTAGACTCACACGTAAAGAACTGAAAACAGACCGCTTCGCGGAAGGCGTCGGCGCAGCCGTCGGCGGCGTGCTGGACCATAAGAAGGAAGTCACCCGTTACGGCGTTATCGCGGCGGTGGTGGTGGTTCTGATTATCGGCGGCCTCACCTGGTATCGCACGCAGGCCAAGCAGCGCCGGGCGGATTTCGATGTCCTCTTGCGGACCATGGAAGCGCCCATCGCGCCTCCGGGCCAAAGCGCGGGCGTTACGTACGCCACCGAGGCCGACAAGGAAAAGGCTGTGACCGAAGCGCTCGAGGCCTTTTCGAAAGAACACTCCGGCACCAATGAGGACGCGCTTGCGCACTACTTCCTCGCTTCGAACGCGGTGGAAGACGGGAACCTCGAGAAGGCGCTCAGCGAAGTGGAAGTCGCGATCAAGAATGGCGATTCCGATACGGTTGCGGTGGCCCGGTTTCTGAAGGGGAATATCCTGGCCTCGCAAGGAAAGAGCGACGAAGCGGAGAAGATCTATCGCGAACTGCTCAACACCTCTTCCGGCTACATGACCAAAGGCGAAGTGACGATCGCGTTGGCGAAGCTGATCGGCAAGAAGAACCCGGATGAGGCAATCAAACTACTCGAACCGATGCGGCTGGCGGAGGGCTCCACGCAACGTATCGTCAGCCAGGCGATCGAGGAAATTCGTTCTTCCAGCAAGAACTAGGCTGCGCGTGCTATGTCCTCTTTGAGCGAGGGGAGAGATCCGGGGAACGTATCGCTGCTCAAGCTGCGTTTTCCGCTTTCCTCCTGCCGGGGCCGGCGCTACCCGGAACTCAGCCACCGCTACCGCAGCGAATTTCAGCGGGACCGGGACCGCATCATCCATTGCCGCGCCTTCCGCCGCATGGAAGACAAGACGCAGGTCTTCTCTGACCCGCAATCGGACCACTTTCGTACCCGCCTCACGCACACGCTCGAAGTGGCGCAGATCGCCCGCACGGTGGCTTCCACGCTGCAACTGGACGAGGAGTTCACCGAAGCGCTGGCGCTTGCGCACGATCTCGGCCATCCACCGTATGCCCACGCGGGAGAGAGTGAGCTTGACCGCGTGATGCGCTCCTTCGGCGACCGCTTCGATCACAACTTTCAGGCCTTGCGCGTGGTGGAGTTGATCGAGCGCCGCTATGCGATGTTCCCCGGCTTGAATCTGACCTTCGAGATGCGGGAAGGCATCGTTAAGCATTCCCACGACCTTGTTCCAGGCGAATTTCCGTTTCTCGATGAATACCTCCCCGGCGTCTTGCCGCCGCTCGAAGCGCAGATCATCGACCTTGCGGATGAGATCGCCTATAACACCGCGGACCTGGACGATGCGCGCGATGCCGAAATCGTGACATGGGAAGAAATCCGCGCCGGGGTGCCGAAGTTTGAGGAATTGGCGCGCCGCGTGGAGCAGCAATTTGCCGGCGCGCCGTTACGGGAACAATTCGTCGAGACCCTGCGGGCGCTGCTCGACTTTCTGGCTACGGGATTGATCCTAGGCACATACCGGGCGGCGCAGGCGGCGGGCGTGGAAACGGCGGAAGACGTGCGGCATCACCCGCTCCGGCTGGCGCGCTACACTCCCGAAGCTGCCGAAACGAGTGCCGCGCTGAAGCGCTTCCTTCGCAAATGCGTCTACCACTCGCCCGGGATTCTTCAAGCTCGCGTCGAATGCGAAGAAGAGATCCGGATGCTCTTCCAATTTTTGATCGACCATCCCACGGCCATTTCCGCGAGCTTCCGGGAGTATCACCAAACCGAGGCCCCGCACCGGCTGGTTTGCGATTACATCGCCGGGATGACCGACGGCTTCTTTCGCGAGACCTTCCGCCGGCTTCTGGGAAGCGCGGTGGGCGGCTAATCCTCGCTCTTCCTTACGTGGTTGGTGACCTCGGCGCGCCGGACGATGTAGAGCTTGCGCAACTGCCGCACCAGTTCCGAGCCGATCTTGTCCGGACTCTCCTCCCGGTCATGTTCCACTTCCACCTTGATGTAAATGTCCGTTCTGGGCATAACTTTCTATCTTACGGAAGCGAAGCGAATCCCGCCCTGTATTGCCGCTAGGAGAGCAGCAGTTCCAGGTCTTCACGCTTCATGTTGCGGAGCAGGCTGTTATCTTCGTTGAGGATTGCGTCGGCCAAGTCCCGTTTGGTTTTCTGAAGGTCCAGGACCTTCTCTTCCACGGTGCCCTTGGCGATGAGCCGGTAAGCGAAGACGTTCTGGGTTTGGCCGATGCGGTGGGCGCGGTCAATTGCTTGCATTTCGACTGCGGGGTTCCACCACGGATCGAGCAGAAAGACATAGCCCGCCGCGGTGAGGTTGAGGCCAAGCCCACCCGCCTTCAGGCTGATGAGAAAGAGCTGACTATCGGGGTCCGTCTGAAAGCGTTCCACCGGGGCTTGCCGGTCTCGCGTGGCGCCGTCCAGATATTCGTAACGGAAACCCGCTGCATCGAGGTGGGTTTTCAAGAGCGCGAGCAGCGACGTGAACTGAGAGAAGATCAGGGTCTTGTGCCCCTCGGCCCGGATTTCTTCCAATTGGGCGAGTAGGGTAGAGAACTTCGCGCTGGCTCCAGCGGCCATTTCCGGATCGAGCAGACCCGGATGACACGCAGCCTGCCGCAGCCGCAGCAGCGCCTCGAGCACCTGGATCTTCATCTTGTTCCACTGCTTCGCGCCCGAGGATTTGCCCAGAAGAATGCCGCGGTAGTGGTCGCGCAACTGGTTGTACTTGCGAAGCTGTTCGCCCTCCAGTTCGCAATAGATGGTCTGTTCTGTCTTATCGGGCAACTCCTTCGCCACCTGCTTTTTGGTGCGGCGAAGAATGAAGGGCCGGAGGGCGGCGGAAAGCAATCGGCGGGTTTCCTCGGATGGGTTGCGTGCCAGCCCGCCGCTCAGCTTCAGCACCTTGGCTTCACCTAGCATGCCGGGGTTCAGGAACTCGAAGAGGCTCCAGAGCTCGCCCAAATGGTTCTCGACCGGCGTGCCGCTGAGGGCGAGGCGATGATCTCCCTTGAGCAGGCGGACGGCCTTGGCCGAGAGCGTGGAGGCGTTCTTGATGGCTTGCGCTTCATCCAGAATGACGTAATCGAACTGGCGCTTGGCGAGCTGGGTGATGTCGCGCTGAAGCGTGCCGTAGGTGGTGAGCACCAGATGGCAGTCGTCGATGAGCGAGAGATCCCGCCCGGAGCCCGAATGTTCGAGCACCTTCAACTCGGGCGTGAAGCGTTCCGCTTCCTGCCGCCAATTGAAGAGCAGGGAACGCGGAGCGACAACCAGAGAGGGGCCTTTCTGCTCGATGCGGCGTTGCTCGAGCGCCGCCAGCACCTGGGCCGTCTTGCCGACGCCCATATCGTCGGCGAGTACGCCCCCGAAGCCAAACTCACGCAGGAACCCGATCCATCCCAGGCCATCCAACTGATAGCCACGCAATTGCCCTTGGAAACCCTTGGGCTGGGGGGCAGGCTTGATTCCGGTGAAGGTGCGCAGGCGTTCGCGGCTCCGCTCGAACAACTCATCCACCTGAACGGCGGGTTCCGCCGCGAGCAGCGCGTCGAGCAGCGCCGCCTGGTTCGCGCGAAAGCGGACGTGCCCGTCTTCGGTCTGGCCAAGCCCGGCAAGCGACGCGAAGCGCGCGAGAAAATCTTCCGGCAGCATCCCGAAGGAGCCGTCGCCGAGGCGCACCATGCCGTCGCCCTTGCGAACGGCCGCCAGGAGGTCCGGGAGCGACGCAACCTGGCCTTCAAAATCGACGCCGCCGTGCAGTTCGAACCAGTCGATGCCGGATTGGACGCTCAGCTTTGTCTCGCCTGGGCGGCGAAAGCTGCGGCCTTCGGCTTCGACATGCCAGCCCTGGGCCACCAACTCGCGCACCGCCTTGGGCAACGCCCTTGCTGGCAGACGGCCGGGCGCGCGGCCATCGGCAGACGGGCGGACGCCCAACTCGCGCAGCAGGTCCATCGCGGATGCTTCCGCAGTGTAGTCCCGTTCCATGTAGATGCGCTCGGTGGCGAGCCACACGCCCCGCGAAGCCGTGGGCTGGAGCGCGGAGAAGCCGTGGCCGTAGTTGCTTAGCGGTGTCGCGTCGAAGGTATCCTTTTGCCCTGGGTGCAGGTTTTCCTTGAGGCGTAGCCCAAAGCGCGGAGTGACCTTCCGCCGTTCAAAGCGGAGTTCTTCGTCAAGATCGAGGTTGGGGACAACCGGGCCGCTTAACAGCGATTCGAGAACGGCATCGCGATCCTTATCCGCGAAGGTGATCGCCTTGTTCGATGCGAGTTCGCGGATCCAGGGGACCGTGGCGGGATCTGCAAGCAGCGCCAGCGTATCCTCATGCAGCAGGAAGCCCGCGTCGAAAAATTGGGTGGGGGTGGAGAGGCCGAGGCGCTCCTCCTGACGGCGCAGATCGCCGGTAAGCTCCCAGAGATCCCGTTCGTTACGCCGGATGCGCGCCCAGAACTGCCAGGGGTCTCCGGCATCCCAGCCGACGGGCGAGGGCGCTGCCCCCAAAGTGCCGTGATTGCACCACAGCCTGCCCAGGTTCGCGATCTCCGGCAAGACCGCGCGAGCCTGCTCCGCGGGAAGGAAATACTGGTAGGTCGAGCCTCCGTAATAGTCTCCGTAGGCGGTGTAGACGTCTCGCCGGTGAAGGGAGAGGATGAGTTCGGCATCCTTGGGGTCCGGCAACTGGCAGGTTTGCGCGGGTGTGAGGCGGAGGTCTTTGAAAACGGTCCAATCGCCATTCTTCTTACGGCTCCGGCTGCGCAGATCGAGCACCACGGCGCCATTTTTCCGGGAACCCGCCAAGTCAAGTATGTAGGCGATTTCAAAGCCCGCGGGCCAAGGTTTCCGGTTGCCGGCAAGGGCCTGTTCCAGGGTGAGCCGGGCGATGGTATCGAGTTGGTCTCTCCACAGCGGCCGGGAGGGCTGCTTCATCACGCCAGGGGCGGGCGAGACGGAGAAGTTCTTCCAATTTGCGCCGCGCGGGTCGTCATCCTCCTCGTCCGCGTCTTCGTCCTCGTCGAAATCGTCGCTCTCGAGGAGATCCACAATGCGGAGCCTGCTTGCGTTCTGCGCTCCTGGCAGGGCGCCCTGCTTATCCGCTTCGAGAATGGCAGCCCAAATGTGCTTGCACGGGCCATACTGATCGTAGGCCGGGCAGGTGCAATGGACGACGAGCGAACCCTCTTCGTAGAGCAAGTCCACTTCATACGAACCATTGCCGGTGACCATTGTCTGGAAGGTATACGGCTTCGTTTGCAGCACGCGTATTCCGTGCGAATGGAAAATCTGGTACCCCTTCCACTGCGTTTTCTTTTCCACCTGGAAGGCGAGTTTGGATGCGAGCGACATGCGGCGTGCTTCTCTATTTTAGGCATGCCGCGCGCAAAGCTCTCGCCCGGCCCGCCTCGCCGTCTCTCCGTGTTGCCCGCGTGAGGGCCCTTCGCTATCGTTGGAAGTTCGCTTGGCGGCTGGCGCCGGAGGCCCCAGGATTCCGAAACATGGATTACGACACTGAACTTTCTCCCGTGATCGACGCAGCCTCGCTCTTGCTCTATCGCAAGAGGCCGGATTATGCGCAGCAGGCCCTTTCGATTGCCCCGGCGATGCGGGAGGCGCTGCATAAGACGCTCGGTTTTCTCTATGGCGGCGAGGCAGCGGCACGGCTTCTTCCGGAAGTGGAGCGACTCTTGCGCGTGCACCATGCCCAGAAGACGCCGGAGATTCTCGAAGCGGAACGGAGTTTCGCGCCGGAAGACCGGTTCACGGAGCGGGATATCGTTGTGATCACCTATGGGGACCTGATCCAGGGTCCGCCACGCGAACCGCTTGAGGTGCTTTGCGACGTGGCGAACATCTTTCTGGGTGGGATGGCGAGCACGATCCATGTTCTGCCCTTTTTCCCCTATTCGTCGGACCGGGGCTTCAGCGTGATCGACTTCAAGGAGGTCGATCCGAATATCGGATCCTGGGAGGATATCGAGCGCGCCGGCAGGAGTTTCCGCCTGATGTTCGACGGGGTGGTGAACCATATTTCAGCGCAGAGCGAATGGTTCCAGGAGTATCTGAACGGCAATCCCGAGTACGAAGAATTTTTCATCGGGTTTGACCGGCCGGATGCGATTCGACCCGGGGAAATGGCTCAAATTCTACGCCCGCGCACGTCACCGCTGCTGAGTGAGTTCCTTACCATCGATGGCCCGCGCTGGGTGTGGACGACGTTCAGCCGGGACCAGGTGGACCTGAACTTCCGGAACCCGGAAGTGCTGCTGCGAGTGCTGCGGGTGCTGCTGTTCTACGTGGAAAAGGGCGCAGACCTCATTCGCATGGATGCCGCCACCTATCTGTGGAAGGAATTGGGCACCTCTTGCGCACACCTGCCTCAGACCCACGCGATCATCCGCTTTCTTCGAGCGGCCCTCGATATCGCCGCGCCGCGCGTGGCGCTGCTGACGGAGACCAACGTGCCGCATGCGGATAACGTCAGCTATTTCGGCGACGGGCGCAATGAAGCGCACATGGTCTACAATTTCGCGCTGCCGCCGCTCGTGCTGCACAGCTTCGCCGCCGGTGACTGCACGCGCCTGGCGCGATGGGCGTCCACGCTGGAGAAGCCTTCGTTGCTGACAACCTACTTCAACTTCCTCGATTCTCACGATGGCATCGGCCTGATGGGGGCGCGCGGGATTTTGACGGAGGAAGAGATCGCGGCGATGGTGGAGCGAACGGTGGCGCATGGGGGCCAGGTGTCTTATCGCAGCCTGCCCGATGGCGGCGCCAGCCCCTATGAGTTGAACATCACCTGGTTTGACGCCGTGAACGATCCTCATGACGGCGATAGCGGCACGATGAAGGTGGACCGCTTCGTTGCATCGCGATCGATTGCATTGGTGCTCGCGGGGGTGCCCGGCGTGTATCTGCCGAGCCTCAGCGGCAGCCAGATTACGCCGATGGAGGCCCACGAACTGACGGAAGCCCGCGCGATCAACCGCCGCAATTTCAGTGAACGATCCATGATCGAGGCCTTCATGGACGCGGATTCCCTCGCTTACCGGGTGGCCGCGCGGTACCGGCAGATGGCGGAACACCGGGTGGCCGTCCCGGCTTTTCATCCGAATGCCAGGCAGAAGATCCTGCCGACGGATGGCAGCGTGTTTGCGGTTCTCCGCCGTTCCCTCGACGGCCGTTCGACCCTTCTGGCCCTCGTGAACGTCCAGGCAGCGCCGAGGGCGGTGTGGATTCTTCGCAATCAACTGGAAGCACCGCAATTCCGTTGGCGGGACCGGTTCACGGGGATCGTTTTCAGCGCGGGTGAGCATAAGTTGGAGGCGCGGCTGAACCCATACCAGGTGCTTTGGCTGGAACCGATGGAAGAGGGTTAACGCGGCCGCAAGCGTGGTGCGCCTGATATTGAGGAGGCCAATTCCGAGGAGGCTGATTCCGAGGAGGGGCGGTTAATTTGGAGGAGGGGGTAGCCGCGCTGCGAAAAAAAGGGGCGGCCCTGTCCCGTTGGGCCACCCCGCAATGAAATTGATGAATTTCGACTCGCTCTTCAAGAACCGAACTATCCGGTTAGGCCAATTCCACGCTTGAAGCCGATGCGCCCACCAGGGCCCGCAATTCCGGTAGATGGATTTCTTTGGGACCAAGCGCGACGGGCGCCGGAGCCTGGATGGCCTGGGCCGGGCTGCCGGCGCCATCCATATCGTGGAAGCGGCGGGCCGTCGGCAGGACACGCGATTCCATGGAACCGGCGGCATCGTTGTAGGCGCGCAATGTCGTTTCGAGGCCGCGCTTGATGCCGTTGAAATGGCCTGTAAGCACACGCAGACGGTCATAGAGCTCGTGCCCGAGCTCGCGAATTTGCCTTGCGTTCTCCGCGACGTTCTCTTGCCGCCACCCGTAGCTGGCCGTCTTGAGAAGGGAGACCAGCGTGGTTGGCGTCGTAAGCAGAACTCGCTTGCCGAGGCTGTATTCGAGCAAACCGGGATCCTGCGCCAGGGCTGCCGAGAGATACGCCTCACCCGGCAGAAAGCCAACGACGAAATCGTGCCTCTCCGGCGTGGGCGCATCCGTGAGTGAAGCGCTGAGCGCATCGATGTGGGCGCGGAGACCAGCGGCGTGCTGTGCCATTTTCGCATCGCGCTCCGAATCGCCATTGGCGGCAAGTGCTTCGAGATACCCGTCCACAGGGGCGCTGGCGTTCACGATGACGGAACGCGCGCCAGGGAGATGCACGGTGCAATCCGCCATCGCCCGAGGCTTAAACCCGTCCTCGGCATGATATCCGTTCAGCAGGTGGTCGACGGTGGGAACTTCCACGGTTTCATCCGATGCGCCGACGGGGAAGTCCACGATGCGAAACTCGCAATGCTCCAGCATTCCCGCCATTTCGACCACGCGGCGTAACTGAACCTCACCCCAAAGGCCGCGCTGTACGGGCGTCCGCATGGCGCTGGCCAGCCGGCCCGCTTCCGCGCGCAACGCGCTCTGGTTCTCGCCCAGTTCCTTGACCCGCTCGAGCAAGTTCTGGTATTCGCCGCTGCGCTCCCGCTCCATCTCGCGCAGTTGCTCTTCCACCTTGCGGAGCGTGTCGTCGAGTGGCTTCACCATTTCCGCAACCAGATGGTTTTCCGCGGCCGGATGCCCGCTGCCCGGATCGGATTCGTGCGAGCCGTTCAGCGCGTAACCATTCGCGGCATTGGCCTTGGCCGTCTCCACGAGGGGGCGAAACTCTTCGAGCGCGGACTTCGCCATTTCCAGGAAGTTGCGCGTGCCACCCTCAATCATCTTCTCCGAGATGCTCGTGAAGGCGTGTTGCGACGCGGCTTCCAACGCCTGCTGGGAGGCGCTGCCGATCGCTTGCGTGAAGCGCTCCTCGAGTTCGGAAAGGACCCGCTGCTTCTCGGCGGCGATCTGGCGCTCCGTGAAAAGTTGGGCCTGTAGCTGGGCCTGTTCTTCCCGAAGCCGGGCCATCTCCTGCCGGTGCAGATTCAGTTCCTCTTCGGAGCGGAGACGCCTCTGATCGTGATCGCGCCGCGCTTCGGCCAGTTCCTGAACGAGTTGACCTTCGCGCTGGGAAAGCCCGGCGGCCTTCTCTTCAAGCGCCGCGATCGTGGCCATGTTTTCTCCCTGTGCCGCCGCTACCGCCTGCTGAGTCTGTCCTTCCTTGGAGAACCACACGATGAATGCCCCCACGGCCAAGCCGAGGAGCAGGGTGAGGAACGCAACCATCATTTCCATACTCGAGATCCTTCCGTTCCTTAGTGGCTGGACGTGTTCGCGCCCTTGCCGTCATTGCCGCTTGTGAATACTTGGCAGCGCCATCCGTATCTATCGGCATCCCGCATCCCGTCCGTTAGATTTCCCAAAACAATTCCCCCGCCCTTTCGGCGAGAAACGGGGGAGGTTTTCCGCAATTCAGAAACTCGTGGTACGCATTGATCGATTACAGCTTCATGATGAGAAGAAGAGATCAAATGGAGTTAACAATGCGCACCTTGAATTCTCCGAACAGACCGGAGTGCTATTCCTTACAAAACGATAAAAGACGCGTTCTGTCAATCGGTTATGACTGTTAATTAGAAGAATCTGTCCGATTTTCCTAGAGTTAACAAGTTTGTCTGAAAGTACCAGTACGTCTGATCTGAGAAGAAAAGACGAAACCTCAGGTTCTGAAAAAAGCGCTATTGCGACGGCAGAAGGAGCGCCGCCGGGGAGCTTTCCTCGCGCGACCGCGGTAAACTGTCCGCTAGATGGTCGGATTTGACAAAATTCAGTATTTACGGTCTGATTAACTCTTAGAGCCTAATTGCGCTGAAAGCGGGTTTCCGGGGCTGGCCCGGCGCAGGCCCGGGCGTGAATTTGAAATCTCCCAACCGGAAGAACCGCCAGGTTGTTGCCGTGAACAGAGACGAGGAACACATGAGCACTATCGAAACGAAAGAGACTGCCAGGACGACGAACAGCAAACTTCTTGAATGGGTGGAAAGCACCGCGGCGCTCTGCAAGCCGGACCAGGTGTATTGGTGCGACGGTTCGCAGGAAGAGTACGACCGTCTGTGCGAGCAGATGGTGGCATCGGGGACCTTCATCCGTCTGAATGAGGCGAAGCGGCCGAACAGCTTCCTTTGCCGCTCCGACCCCGGGGACGTGGCGCGTGTCGAAGACAGCACCTATATCTGCAGCCGCCGGAGCGAGGATGCGGGGCCGACCAACAATTGGATGGCGCCCGACACAATGAAGGCGAAGCTGACGGCTTTGTTTGACGGCTGCATGCGCGGACGGACGATGTATGTAATTCCGTTCAGCATGGGCCCGATCGGTTCGCATATCGCGCACATCGGGGTGGAGGTCACGGACTCCCCCTACGTCGTGGTGAACATGCGCATCATGACCCGGATGGGGCAGAAGGTGCTTGATGTTCTGGGCGAAGACGGGCCATTCGTGCCGTGTCTGCACTCCGTGGGCGCGCCGCTTGCCGACGGGCAGAAGGATGTCTCTTGGCCGTGCAACGCGGAGAACAAGTATATCGTTCATTTCCCGGAAGAACGCTCGATCTGGAGCTTTGGAAGCGGCTACGGCGGCAACGCTCTCCTCGGCAAGAAGTGCTTCGCGCTGCGAATTGCCTCGACGATGGCGCGCGATGAAGGATGGATGGCGGAGCACATGCTCATCCTGGGCGTGGAAGATCCCAAGGGCCACAAAACCTACGTTGCGGCGGCGTTCCCGAGCGCATGCGGCAAGACGAACTTCGCGATGCTGATTCCGCCGGAGCATTTCAGCGATCACAAGATCTGGACGATCGGCGACGATATCGCATGGATTAAGCCCGGCGACGATGGACGCCTTTACGCCATCAACCCGGAGTATGGTTTCTTCGGCGTCGCACCGGGGACATCGTATAAGTCGAATCCGAACGCGATGGAATCCTGCAAGGCGAATTCCATCTTCACCAACGTGGCGCTTACCGATGACGGCGACGTGTGGTGGGAGGGCATGACCGATGCGCCGCCCGCGCATCTGATCGATTGGAAGGGCCAGGATTGGACCCCGGATTGCGGACGGCCGTCCTCGCACGCGAACGCGCGCTTCACCGCTCCCGCCGGACAGTGCCCCACGATTGACCCGGCCTGGGAAGACCCCAATGGCGTGCCGATCAGCGCGTTCATCTTCGGCGGCCGCCGCATGACGAAAGTCCCGCTCGTTTTCCAGGCCTTCAACTGGAGCCACGGCGTCTACATCGCTTCCACAATGGGCTCGGAGATGACGGCGGCAGCGGCCGGAACTCTCGGCAAGGTACGCCGCGACCCGTTCGCGATGTTGCCTTTCTGTGGTTATCACATGGCGGATTACTTCAACCATTGGTTGAATATTGGGCGGCACATTCCGAACCCGCCGCGCATCTTCCATGTGAACTGGTTCCGCAAGGATAAAGATGGCAACTTCATGTGGCCGGGCTTTGGCGAGAACATGCGCGTTCTGAAGTGGATTGTGGACCGCGTGCATGGCGGCGCCTATGCAGTGGAAAGCCCGGTGGGCTGGATGCCGCGCTACGAGGATCTCGAATTGAACGGACTCGACTTCAGCTTCGAGACATTTAGCGAAGTGATGGAAGTGGACCGGGAAGCCTGGAAGGAGGAGGTTCTGAGCCACGAGGAGTTGTTCCTCAAGCTCTACGACAAGCTCCCGAAGGAGTTCCTGCACGAATTCCATCTGCTGCTGAGCCGCCTGACCCGCTCGCCCAACCTGTGGCAGCACCACCAGAAGATGATCGACTAGACGTAGTGGTGAATCCAAACCGCGCGGGGTAGCCAGGAGGCTCTCCGCGCGGTTCCGTTCGCGGATTGGCCGCGCCCTCCAATTTCGTCAACCCCGCGAGAGCTCGCGCCAGTAAAGCAGCAAGCCCGTGAGGGTTTTTGCATCTTCGAACTTGCCCGCATCCACCCAAGATTCCAGTTCTTTCCGCGTGAACCAGCGGGTCTCGATCCGCTCATCGTCCATCGGGTGCGCCTCCCCTTCGGTGAGCCCGGTGGCCAGATAGAGGTGCATCAACTCGGAGACGTAGCCGGGCGTGGGGTACATCTTCGCCAGACGCTTCCATTGCCGGGCGCGGATGCCCGTTTCCTCCCTCAGTTCCCGGCGAGCGGCGGCAAGGGGTTTTTCGCCGGGATCGATGCGGCCCGCAGCCAGTTCCCAGAGCTTCCCCCGCGCGGGAAGGCGGTACTGGCGAACCAGGAGCACGCTCCCCCGTTCATCGGCGGGAAGGATCACCGCGGAGCCCTGATGAGAGACCACCGAGCGATGAATCTCAAATCCATCCTCGTCGCGTGCGATGACATTTTCAACGCGAAACACGGGAGTCTTCAAAGCCTCGACCGAGGAAAGGATGCGCATGGCTCCCATTGTCTCCAATTCGAATACGGGGAATTCCGCGCAAGGGTTCTCGTGTGCGGGGAGCGCAATGCTGTGAAAGGCATTTGACCCCGCCGGGCAAAGCCTGACAATCTTGTGAGATCACAGAAGGCCCGGCCGTCGGGCTCAAGAGAGGGAAGCATGCGGCTTTTGGTGTTGACGATCCTGTGCGCGTTCATGACGTTCGCGGAGTTTCGCGTGGGGGTCGCGCAGGTGGATATCACGCCGCCCGAAGGCGCGCCTATGGCGGGCTACTACTACAACCGGGCGGCCGAGGGCACGCATGATCCGCTGTTTGCCACGGCCATGGTCATTGAGCGGGAGGGGGTGCGCTTCGCGATCGTTACTTGCGACCTTCTCTCCATGCCGG
>JADYZL010000265.1 GCA_020853155.1 Bryobacterales bacterium | reverse complement strand
TTCTTGACCTCACTGCGGAACAGTTGCCGGCGGAGTCCCGATGTATTCTGATCCCGGGCAATTGCCTCCCGTCGCTCGCCGCACTCGCCCAGGATCGATACTCGCGGGCGGCGTTTGACGATCCACTCCGTCTCGACGCCGCCTACGCGCGAAAGGGGGACGCCGATAAGAACTGGCAAGACCCCCGTTTGGTCTCGTCCTGAGGGCACTGACGTTCATTACCACTGGTAGTTCCACTCGAAAGTAACCCCCGCTCCCGGCCGCGCTATTGAGTTTTCGTTCGCTGTTTCGCGTGCGGAATCCCGCTGCGAACATGCGTGAATCGCCCACGAGAGGCATGCCGCGCGAGGAGTCTGCCTGTGAATTTCGAGGCGATCATCGCAGCACCCCGTACTTTTGTACTATTCAAGCGGCTTCGAACGTGGTAATAGTATTCTGTAACCATTCTATCTGAGATTTGTTCGAGACAAGACCTTTGCGGACGGTTCGATTGTCGTTGAAGTTCTTGCAAGCAAAGGGGTTAGTTCGAGCAGTCAAGCCGCTCTGCTGGCTTGGCGATTGGGTGCCTTGTCAAGTTCCGGCTGCAATGTGCCAGGTTTGCTGGTTTCTTGCCGCCAGACAGGGTACTATAACCGAAGTTCCCGGACGTCTGTAGCTCCCTAGGGGAGAACACTGGTTAGAAAAGATTCTCGCGAGCGCTTCATGACCAACGAAAGTCCCACTCCCGACCCGTCGAGCGAATCCAATTTGACCGGAGCGCGTCCCGCCCGGCGTATCCGCATTCTGATCGCGGACGATCACACGATCTTCCGCGACGGCCTTCGCCGACTCCTCGATCTTCAGGCGGATTTCGAGATCGTCGGCGAAGCCAAGGATGGCCGCGAGACCATGGAGATGGTCGACCGCCTGAAGCCCGATGTACTCCTGCTCGACATCCGCATGCCCGGCATCGACGGTTTGTCCGCGCTTCAGCGTCTCAGTGCGAGTTCCACGGAAACCAAGGTCATCATCCTCACCGCATCCGACGACAAGAACGAGTTCGTCCAAGCCGTTAAGTACGGCTGCTCCGGCATCGTCCTCAAACACACAGCTACGGACCTGCTCATCAAGAGCATTCGCAAGGTCTATGAAGGCGAGATTTGGCTGGATACCCACACCACCGCCGCCGTCATGCGCCAGTTTGCGATGCAATCGTCCGGCGCCGCGCCCACGCCCGCTTACACCAAGCAAACGCGTGAACGCTCCCCGCTCAGCAACCGCGAACGGGAGATCGTGGTTTTGGTCGCCCAGGGCTACAAGAACAAGGAAATCGCCGACAAGATGTTCATCAGCGAGCAAACCGTCAAGAACCACCTGCACAATATCTTTGACAAACTGGGGGTTTCCGACCGGCTCGAGTTGGCGCTCTATGCCGTTCACAACGGCTTGTACGAAAAGCCCATCGAGTAGCCCGTCTGGTCCGGGCTGGATCGGCCCCGTTTGGTGATGCAACGAATCTTCGCGCTCCTCTTCGTTACCCTCTCCGCCATTTCCGCGCTGGCGCAGCCTGCCGGCATGCCTAAGCCGGAACCGTGGACCCCGCCCGTGATTCAAACCGGGACGGCGAAACTCGTGCGGGAGTATGCCGCGCCTGAGGCCCGGCAGGGCGTGGCCGTGGATGCGCGCTATGTCTACGCCATCGTGAACACGGTGATCGGCAAGTACGATAAGCGCAGCGGCGAATTGCTGGCGCGTTGGACAAGTCCGCGCGGCGGCTTGATCCGGCACATCAACTCCTGCTACGCGGCGGCGGGAAAGCTTTGGTGCGCGAATTCCAACTTCCCGGAAGTGCCCATGGGCTCCTCCATCGAAGTCATCGACACCGCGAGCATGAAGCATGAATCGAGTCACAGCCTCGGGCTCACGGAAGAGGGGTCGCTCACCTTCTTCGAGCCTTACCTCGGGGGCTACATCGCGGGCTTCGCGCACTACGATGAGATCGGCGGCGTGGGCTATAAGGGCAGCCGGTATTCGGCTGTCGTCACCTATGACGGCCAATGGCGCCGCACCGGTGGATGGCTCATCCCGGAAACCGTGCAGAAGCTGATGGCCCCCCATGCCGCATCGGGCGGAGGAATCGGCCCCGATGGCCTGCTCTATCTGCTGGGGCATGACCGCCCGGAACTCTACGTCCTGGCAAAACCGCGCCTTGGTCCCGTGCTGCTGCATCTCGCGACCATCGAGATCGCCGCCGAAGGTCAGGCGCTCGCCTGGGATCGAACCGTGCCGGGCCGCCGCCTGTATGCCATCAGCCGTCCGAATGGCGTCATCCGCGCCTTTGATATCCCTGAAGTGCAGATCACGCATCCGGACGCGCGCCGGTTTCCCGTGCCCGGGGCACGGTAACTTTTCCTGGCTGCAACATACGAATTTACGGATCGTGCTACGCTAAAGACGCTATGCGCCTTCGTCTTCCTCTCTTCCTCTCCTTTGCCCTCTTGTTAGCGGCGACCCTCGCTTGGGGCCATTTCAATTGGCTCGTTCGCACGCACTACAGCGCCTCCGGAGACACCGCGTATCTCGAAATCGGCCATGGGCATGGCTTTCCGGCCAGCGAAGAAGCCTCTTCCCTTTCGAACCTGAAGGCCTACCTGGTGGCGGCGAATGGATCCCGGCAACCGGTGAAGATCGCCAGTGGTCCGAAATCCCTCAAACTTGAAGTGAAACTGCCTTCGAAAGACCTCGCGCGGGTCTACTATGTGCGGGATCGCGGCGTGCGCAGCCAGACCGCCGCGGGCTGGAAAGAGGGGGGCCGCGATGCATTCCCCGACGCCAAGGCTGTCCGGAAATCCGCGGATTACGGCATCTCCTGGGTGGGGTTCAACGGCACTACTTACAACGCCAAGCCTCTCGGCCTCGATCTCGAATTGAACTATGAATCCGGTCTCCGGGGCCGCATGGTTAGAGTGTGGCGCAAGGGCAAGCCAGCCAAAGACGTAGACGTGCTGGCCGTTGCCGCCGGCGATCGCGAGATCAAGCTCGGCAAGACGGATCGCGATGGGTATGTGAAGGTGACGGAGGCCGTGCCGGAACGCGGGTCGGTCCTGTTCAGCGCCTCGATCACGGAGAAGGGCGCCAAGGGCGCGAATTACGACCAGGAATCCGTATCCTGCACCCTGGCGCTCCCCGCGGAGTGAAGCCCAATGCACGTTTCCGATGGCATTCTTCCGGTGGAAATGTCGATTGCCGGGTACGTCCTGGCAATCGGAGCCGCCGTTCTCACCAGCCGCAAACTGGAGACGGAAGAAGTGCCACGGATGGGATTGCTGGCCGCCGCCACCTTCGTCGCCTCGCTCGTGAACGTCCCCGTGGCGGGCGTTTCCGTGCATTTTGGATTGTTTGGGTTGGTGGGCCTGCTCTTGGGCATGCGCGCGGTGCCGGTGATCTTTGCTGTGCTGATCCTGCAAACATTCCTGTTTCAGCACGGCGGTTTTCTCTCACTCGGAGTCAACGTCGTGAACATGGCTTCCGGTGGCTTGGTGGCGGCCGCCATTGGGCGCTATCTGCCCGGCCCTCTTGGATTGCGGGCTGCGTTCGCGGGCTTTGCCGGCATTTATCTCCCGGTCCTGTTGCTCTTGGGTGAGTTCCAGATTGCCGGCTACGGCCGCAGTATTCTGCTATTGGCGGCGGTCTATGCCATCGTCGGCGCGCTGGAGGGCGCGTTCACCATGATGATTGTCGCGTTCCTCCGCCGCGCGAAGCCCGTGTTGCTGCATCATCTGCTCCGGCCCCGCGAGAGCGCGCCGGGGGCATTGCCCGAGCCCCACGCGGAGGTTCGCTAAGGAAAGAAGAGGGGGAGTGATGACTGCTTTGCCGCACCGTATCGCTGGCGCCGCGCGCGCCATCCTGGCTGCGTTTGTCTTGACGGCGCTGCTCCCCGCCCATGATCTCCAAACCAGAGTGGAAGAGAAGCCGCCCTTCGTGGTGATTTCCGCATCCTACGAAGGTACGGAGGCGGCAAGCTTCATCGCGGTCACCGTCCACGCGCCCCCCTCCGCGGATGGCAAGGCCGATGCCTTCCAAACGGGGCGCACGGATGTGGAAGGTAAGTTCGTATTCCTTCCCACCGCTCCCGGAGATTGGCGCGTGCAACTGGACGACGAGATGGGCCACCGCGCGGAAGTCGTGGCCAAGGTGACGGGCCAAGGCGCGGCGGCAGCCGATGCCGCTCCGCCCAACGGTGGGGCCGCCGGGCGAGGCACGGGCGAACGGCTGCTCCTCGGCTTGAGCATCCTCTTCGGCGCGGCCGGTCTTCTGTATGGATGGATGGCTCGCCACCGAAAGCCAGCCGGTGCATAGGGCGTCTTCGCGATGCATCCACACCCTCATAGCGACCCCCCTTCCCCGGAACGGCGCAAGGCGTGTAGCGCGGGCGCACCGCGGGAACCGGTTCCAGACCCACGCGCCGAATTGCTTTCCGTGTTGGTCACAATCGCCGTGATCGGCTCGGAGCCGCTGGACCATTTGCGATCCTTCGCCTTCTACGCACCACTGGTGCTGGCCTATGTCCTATCGAGGGAGCGCGCACTCTGGCCCGCGCTCCGCCGCGTCGCCCCGCTGCTGCCCGTCCTCGCGATGTTGGCCCTCGGCCTTCCCCTCAGCCGCGCACTCGACGCATGGTTAGGCGCCGCGTCCCAAGCCGGGATCGATCCGGGCGCGTGGGCCGCAGCGCTCTCGCTCTTTCTGCGTGCGTTCGCGGCGGTGTTGCTCGTTTCCGTTCTGGTGAAATTCAACGGTCTCGATCGCATTCTCCAGGGGCTGCGCCGCCTGGGCTTGCCGCCCGCCGTGGTGCTCACGCTGCAACACCTCGAACGCTACCGCTTGCTGATCGCCGACGAATGGCGGCGCACCAGCCAGGCGCGCGAATCCCGCTCTCCGGGCGGTACGCAATTTGCCTTTGCGAGTTATGTAAACCAGACTTCGCTCATCTTCTTGCGAAGCTGGGAACGCGGCGAGCGCATCCACAGCGCCATGCTCGCGCGAGGCTTTCGCCTGGACGCGCCTGCGCCCGTTCCCGTCGGCAACGCCGGCTCGCACGCGCAATCGATCCCATTCTGGCGCGCGCTCCTCAGCGGCATCTGGCTCCCGGCGCTCGCCCTTCTGGTTCGCCTGGCGGTATGATCTCCCTTTGTCCATGCTTCCCGCATCCCCACTCCCCGCGGATCCCCCATCCCCCGCGCCAGCGCCTCCTGCTGCCATCGTGGTGCAAGGCCTGCATTTCGCTTACCCCTCGTGCGAAGACGTGCTCGCGGGCGTGGATCTGCGTATCCCTCAAGGCCGCAAGGTGGCCCTGCTCGGGGCATCGGGAGCCGGCAAATCGACGCTCCTGCTCCATCTCAACGGGATCCATCTGGCCAGGAAGGGGCAGGTTTTGGTCGAAGGGAAGCCGGTCCGCAAAGAGACGCTGCGCGAAGTCCGGGCGCGGGTCGGTCTCGTCTTCCAGGATCCGGACGATCAGCTCTTCCACCTCACTGTGGAAGAAGACGTCGCGTTCGGTCCCCGGAATTTCGGCCTGAGCGAGGCCGAAGTGCGGCGCCGGGTCCATGAGGCGCTCGAGCGCACGCACCTCAATGGGTTTGAGCACCGGGTGAACCAGCACCTCTCCTACGGCGAACGCAGGCGCGTATCCATTGCCACGGTCCTCTCCATGCGGCCCGGCATCCTCGCCCTGGATGAGCCCTTCGCCAACCTCGATCCCGTCATGGTCAAGGCGCTCATCGCCTACCTGCGGCGCTTTGAGGGGACGGTGATCCTGGCGTCGCAGGACATCCTGCCCGCCTTGGGCTGCTGCGATTCCGTCGCCATCCTGCACCAGGGCAAGGTGGCCGCCTATGGGGACGCGAAGGAAATCGCCACGGATCGGGATCTGCTTCGGCGCGCGGAACTCGATTTCTGGTATCTCCGCGAGATTCTGGACGGTCTTGAGAGCTAGCCCACCGGTTCCTTCTTGCGAAGCAGCTTCGTGAGTTCTTCCAGAAAATCTTCCTCGTCCTGGAAGTTGCGGTAGACGCTGGCGAAGCGCACATACGCGATCTTATCGATGGTCTTGAGACGTTCGATGAGCACTTCGCCCACCTCCGCCGTGGAGAGCTCGCGGTCCGGGCTGGCCACCAGCGCGGCTTCCACCGCATCCACCACCCCCGCCATCACGCTCATGCTCACCGGGCGCTTCTCGCACGCCTTCAAGAGCCCGTTCAGCACCTTCTGGCGGTCGAACGGTTCGCGGCGGCCGTCCTTCTTCACCACCATGAACGGAATCTCGTCGATCCGCTCGTAGGTCGTGAACCGGCGTGCGCACTCCAGGCACTCGCGGCGCCGCCGGGTGACGTTGCCTTCCTTGCTTTCGCGCGAATCGATCACCTTATCGCCGGTGTGTCCGCAAAACGGGCACATCATAGGTGCGCTTCCTGCTCCATGCTCTTTATTTTTCGCCAGTTAAGGCCGGAACGCAATGCGGCCGCTGCGCCGATGGGGATCGTGAGGCCCATTTGCAGCACCCACACAACCAGTGTGATGCCGGAGGAATCCTCAAGCGGGATTCGCAGCCATTCGGTCAACAGCGCCAGCGACACTAGATAGAAGCCGCCCACCAGAAACGGAATGGGGATGGCGCTTGCAAGCGCGAGAATCGCCAAAAAGCGAAACGATTCGCTCAACCCCAGATGGGCCGATGCCGGAAAGCTTTGGAATATCGCCCAGAAAGAGAGCCCCACGATCACCCAGTGGAGTAACGTCCAGCCCAGAATCCGAAGCAGAATCCGGGGATCGCGGCTCACGCCCAGCGCGCCCCCGAAGGCATCCACCAGCCGGTGGGCCGTTTCCCGATGTCGTTCCGGCAGAAAGGTGAGCGCATCCTGCAATCGCCGCGTTGCCGCCTGCGCGGCGAAAGTAAAGGCCAGCAGCACTCCCAGCGCGGTGATCGACACCCCGAACACAATCGCGCCCCCGGCCCGGATCGCTTCCGTCACCGGCGATTCCGGCGGCAATGCGGCCACATCGATTGTGAGCAGCGCCCATCCCGCCAGCCCCAGAATGCTAAGCAGGTCGTAAATCCGTTCGAGCATCCACGCCCCAAGCTGGCTGGGAAAGGGAACCCGAAGCTGGCGGGCGAGCAGATACGGCCGCAGAAGTTCCGCCGGCCTCCCGATGCTCGTCACCGCGGCGAAGCCAATGAACGTATTGGCGATGAGTTCCAGCCGGTTCGCCTCGGGAGCGTACGGCCTCACAAAGGCCGCCCAGCGGAGACCCCGAATCACGTACCCGGCAATGGAAAACAGGGCCGCCGCCGCCACCCAGCCGAAATGCACATTCCGGAGAGAAGCCGCGAACTGCGCCAACGAAAATCCCTGGTTCTGGCGCGCCAGCAGCCAGACGAGGCCTATCGTAACGGCCACGGAGAGCGCAATCAGCACCGCCTTTCCCCAGGGCCTGCTCTTCACCGGTACACCGGCCTCCACCGGGAGGGCGCGGGGCTCGTTCAAACCCACGGCGCACCGGCGCAAACGGCGATGAGGTCCGCCGATTCTTCGCAATACAATATGGAAGCGGTGAACAAACGAATCATGCCGTGAACTTTTTTGCGCGTCCTTTCGTTCTCCACAGTGTAAGACATACGGCGTAAGGCATACGGCGTAAGGCATTCAGGAAGGAGAGCGATGGAGGCCGTGGTCACCTGGAGCAACCCCGGGCCGGCAGGCACATCCGGCGCCGGTTCCGCCGGAGCGGACTCCGCCGGACGTTGGAGGGGTTCGTTCCTGGGCTTCGATCGTCACACGAGGGAAAAATCTTTGGGTCCCGACATGCTGGATCCCGAATCGCAATTAGTGGAGCGGTGTCTTCTCGGCGAAGATGCCGCTTGGGAAGAATTGGTGCGGACCCATACCCGTCGTGTGTATGGCATCTGCTTTCGCTTCACCGGATCCGATGCGGAGGCTCAGGATCTCACCCAGGATGTCTTCCTGCGGCTGTTCCGCTCCCTCGGGAGTTTTCGGGCGCGGGAGGGTTCCTTTACGGTCTGGCTGGCCCGCATGGCGCGGAACCTGCTCATTGACCATTACCGCAAATCGAAACTCCAACGCGCGTCGGATTCCTTGGAAGAGCGCCTCTCCGTTCTCGAAGCGAGCGGGTCGCCATCCACGCGCGCCGATGCCATCCTGGCTGGGCGCGAAGCGGGGGAGTTGATCCAGCAGGCGCTTGCGCGGCTTTCCCCGGAACTCCGGGAGGCCGTCATCCTGCGGGATTTGGAGGAGATGGAGTACCGGGAAATCGCGGGCGTGCTCTCGATTCCCGAAGGCACTGTAAAATCGCGGTTGAATCGCGGCCGGGCCGAACTGGCGCGGCTGCTTCGCAAACAGCGGGTGACGGCCTGATGAGAGACGATAGGCCCAGCGAGGGGGCGATGATGAATCGCGCACAACTCGAAGCCCTGATCGCGGATTACCTCGACGGAATCCTCGATGAGCGGGATACCGCGGAGTTCGAAAGGGCTCTGCCGTTCTATCCCGATCTCGCCGAATTCGTCCAGGATGCCGGCGAGGGAATGAGCCTGCTCGCAGGGGTAGAGGCCCCGGAGCCGCCGCCCGCTCTCTATGCCCGCATCCAGTTGGATCTCGACGAGGCCCGGCGCAAAGCGGAACGGGCGAAATCGAGCACCGGGCTGTTTGCCTCGCTTGCGGCGCTCCTCGCTCCTGTCCTGCAGCCTCGCTTCGTGATGGGGATGGCAATGACCGTGCTTTCGATCTCCATGATCGGGCAGTTGACGGGAACCCGGATGGACCGCGTTTCCGCGGCCGACCTGAAACCAGCGGCTATTTGGAATTCGGTCGAGTATCGCGTCCAGCGCGTGTGGGATCGCGCGGCGAAGTATTACGAAAGTTTGCGGGTGGTGTACGAGATGCGTTCCCGCGTGCAGGAATGGCGCGCCGAGATCGAGCAGGAAAGAGAACGCGCGGCAAGCCGCCTCGAAGATCCGGAAACGGAGCTTGCTCCCCCCGGTGCAAGCCAATCCGGTACGGTGCAGCCGGGCGATACGGATTTGCGGAAACAGAAGAGCGTGGAAAGGGAACGGCGCACCGGACCATAGAGTCCGGAGCCGCCGCAAGGGAGAACCGATAGGGAGACCAGTTGGGAGGAGAAGACCATGCCGGAATCAATGGAAAGGCCACAAGACGAACGAAATTGGGAACCGGAGATTGCCGCCGGTCAGCCTTCGGCGCCGGATCCGGAGCGTCAATCTCCCGGCTTTGCGGGAGGGGTCTGGGGCGCCCCCGCCGATCCTCCTCCGCCTTCACAACCGGTTACCGGTTATTGCCGCGTCTGCGGCCGGGGCCTCACTGCGGCCAGCGCCGTTGCCGTGCATGGGGTGGTGTATTGTCCGGATCACGCACCCCGTCCGCCGCAGGCTTACGGGCAGACGGCGTACCCACCCCCGCCGGCAGGATCCCCCGGAGGCTATCGGCCAGTGGAACCTCCATCCCCTTACCGGAGCACCTCCGAGTCCGCGTCCCCGGGCCTCGCGTTTCTGCTTGGGCTTGTCCCCGGCGTCGGCGCCGTTTACAACGCACAGTACGTCAAGGCGATCGTCCATGTCGTGGTGCTCGGTTTGCTCATCAGCATCATCTCATCCGGCGCCGCCAATGATTTTGAGCCGCTCTTCGGGTTGTTAATCGCCATCTGGTATCTCTACATGCCGTTTGAGGCATACCACACGGCCCGGAAACGGGTGATGGGCCTGCCGTTGGACGATGTTTCGAGTCTGTTTCCCATGCGGGCCCGGAGTTCCGGATTCCCCATCGGTCCCGTGGTCTTGATCGCGCTGGGAGTCATCTTCCTCTTGGCGCAGTTCGACCTGGTTCCCTTCGGCGTGCTGCTGCGCTTCTGGCCCATCGCGCTGATTGTGGCGGGCGGTTGGATGCTCTACGAACGCATGAGCGCGAGCGATCCGCGCCCATAGCGCTAGATCAGGACAAGAGGCGCCCGGCGCGCGCGGGAGATCGCGCAGTAGGAGGCGCGCCCGGCAGGGATGCGCGAGGAGGAGTCACGGTATGAACAACACACTGAATTTGATCCGGGCCGCGCGAGGGCCGGTGCAACTCATCGTCCTCGGCATCCTCTTCATTCTTGGCTACAGCCAGATCGCCCCCGTGTGGCAAACCTGGCCGGTGCTTCTGATCAGCATCGGGCTGATGAAACTGCTGGAGTGGCTGTACCAGCGCTCACTCCCCACGGAGAGCGCCGCGGGCGGAGGAGGCGGCTATCATGCGTAGAACTTCGATCATCGGCCCCTTGATCCTCATCCTCATCGGCGCTTTGCTGCTCATGGCTAACCTGAGCCCGCAAATCCGTATCCTCGATGTTCTGGCGATCCAGTGGCCTTGGATTCTCGTGGGGTGGGGCGTCATTCGCCTGGTGGAACTGGCCGTCTGGAGCCAGCGTCCCGAGCCGCTCTTTCCCCACGGTCTCCGCTCCGGCGAGTGGTTTCTGATTGTCCTGATCTGTCTGATGGGCAACGGCCTCTACGCCGCCCGCCATTTTTCGGAGAACTTCCCCTTCCGCCTGAATGGCCTGCGCATGTTCGGTGAAACGCATGACTTCACCCTGGACGAGCAGCGCATTGCCGTCGATGGCGCAACGCGCATCATGGTGGAGAACTTCCGCGGGGAAGTGAGCTTCTCCGGCGAAGATACCCAGGAGATCCGCGTTTCCGGGCGCGAGAGCGTCCGCGCCCTTTCAGAAGAGGATGCCGCCAAGATCTGGAGCGGACGGAAAGTGGCGGTCGAGCGGCAAGGCGATCTCGTGATTGTTCGCACGAACCAGGAAGCGGGTCCCTCCGCCAACCGCTTGGCGTCGTACTTGCAAATCCGTCTGCCCAGGTCCATGCGAATTGAGACTCGCGGGCGCGATACAAAATACGAAGTGAACCGGATGGAGGGCGCGGTGCTGCTGGCCGCCGACGAAGGCGATGCGGAGGTGAAGGATGTCGCGGGCGAAGTGCGTGTGAAGTTCGCTCGCAGCAATCGCATCGAGTTACAGAACGTGAAAGGGCTCGTCGAGATCGCGGGCGGCCGCGGCGACGATGTGTCGCTTGAGAATATCTCAGGTCCGGTGACCATCTCCGGTTCCTTCGGTGGCAACATGGAACTGCGCCATCTGGCCAAACCCGTGCGCATCGAAGACCGTCTGCTCGACTTGCGGGCTGAGGCGATTCCCGGCGAAGCCGTGGCGGATCGCGGCCACTTCCAGGGGAACGGGATTACCGGCCCACTGCGCATTGCCAGCGAATCGAAAGATGTCGAGTTGGAGCGCTTCACCGGTCCGCTCGAGTTGACGTTGGAGCGCGGCGATGTGAAGATTCGAAATGCAGAGAAGGCTGTGCCCCCGATGACCATCAACGTGCGCCGCGGCAAGGTGGTGCTGGCCGTGCGGCAGGGCGACGCATTTTCTCTTGATGGCGAAGCGCGCAATGGCGAGTTTGAAAACCGGACGAGCCTCCCCTTCGCGGTGGAACCCGGCGTATCGAACAGCCGTATCCAGGGCGGCAAGGCAGACGCCCCGAAAGTCACGATTCGTGCGGAGCGATTGGAACTGGAGCCGTTCGAAGCCGAGATGGAAGAGCGGAATTGAGCCGTTTTCCCGGCCGCTTGTTATCCTTCGGCCGAAGGCGAGGCGGGCTCCTCCGCCCCCTCCGGCGCTACAGCCGCATCGACCGGTTTGGAGTGCGTCCGGAAGAACCACGCAACGATCTCCTTGTCCGCCTTATGCTGCACCACGGCGTTCACCAGATCGTGCAGTTCCCTGGCGGGGCCGTGTACTTCGTAACCGTTCACGCGCAGAAAAACCAGCGCCGCCGTCACTGCGGTCCGGTCGTTGGCCGAATAGAACGGCCGGTTGCGGCTGAAGTGGAAGAGATAGGCGGCGGCCATCTCAAACAGGCCGTTGTGCAGGTACTGGCCGACGATGCCCGTGCGGGGCATGGTGAGAGACGATTCGAGCAGCGCCGAATCCCGGATGCCGCGCTTGCCCCCATACCGGCGCGCCATTTCGTCGTGAATATCCATCACTTCCTTCAATGTAAGGAAGGCGGGTTTCAACGCAATTGCGGGTGCCGTTTCCAAGTTACTCCACCATCTCCCGGAGCATCCCATCGTAGCTCTGAACCACGGAATCGAGTGCGGCGTGGAATCGCCGGTTCCGGCCTTTCGCCCGGATCGGTGTCATCACCAGGCAATCCCCGTCGGTCGAAAGCTTCAGGTCCGTATCCTCGTCGATGTCGAGAATTTGCAGCACGCCCGAATCGATTACCAGGGCGAGGTTTGCATTCACGCTGATCAGTTTCCGGGTAGTCACCCCTTAATTGTCCTAGGGATGCGCGGGAAAGACAAATCCGCCTCGCAAGCCGCCCCGGAACTACGCGGCCACGCCCAGCCGCTTTTCCATCTCTTCGAGAGGCACATTCTTCGTTTCCGGCACCATCAGTTTCACCCACAGCAATTGCAGGCACATCATGAAGCAGAAGAAGCCGAAGATCGTTGCGGGCGGCAGCACCTCCGCCATCTTTGGGAAGACCAGCGTCAACAATGCCGCGAAAAACCAGTGCGTCGAACTGCCCAGCGCCTGCCCGGCCGCCCGGCTGCGATTGGGGAAAATTTCGCTGAGGAAAACCCAGATCACCGCGCCCTGCCCAACGGCGTGCGCTCCGATGAAGGCAAAAATGCAAATCGGAACGATCGCATAATTTCCGGTATGAAATGCCCAGGAGCAGATGCCCAGCGAAAGGATATATCCCACCGAACCGACATACAGCAGCGTGCGCCGTCCCAGCCGGTCGATCAGCCAGACGCCGAGATACGTGCAGAAGAGATTCGCGATGCCGATGCCCACCGATTGCAGCAGCGCGGCGTTCTTCGCGAGACCCGTCCACTCGAAAATGCGCGGTGCGAAATAAAGTACGGCATTGATGCCGGAGAGCTGATTGAAAAACGCAATCAGAATCGCCAGCAGGATCGGGATCCGCAGCCGCCGCGTAAAGAACTTCGCCGGCGCGCCGCGGTCGCCCGCGCTCGCCTCCACGGAATCGGTGAGTTGCAGAATCTGGGCTTCGGTGAACTCCGGGTTGATCTTGCGGAAGATCGTCATCCCTTCCAAGCGCCGCCCCGCATGCACAATCAGCCACCGGGGGCTTTCGGGCAGCGTGAAGCAGAGCAGCGTATATCCGATTGCCGGGAAGGCTTCCACGCCCAGCATCCATCGCCAGGCCACTTCTTCGTTCACATACCGCCCCAGCAGGTAGTTCGAGACGAACGCCGCCAGCACGCCGAGCACGATGTTGAACTGGAACATGCCGGCCAGCCGTCCACGCAGGCCCGCGGGCGAAATCTCCGAAATGTATAGAGGCGAGGTCACCGTGGCCCCGCCCACGCCCAGCCCCCCAATAAACCGGGCCAGCATGAACGTGTAGCTGTCCGTCGCAAGGCCAGACCACACGGCGGAGACGAAGTAGAACACGCCGATCCAAATCAGCGTCTTGCGTCTGCCCAGCCGTTCCGTGGGCCAGCCCCCAAATACTGCCCCAACCACCGTCCCCCACAGCGCCGCGCTCATCGCCAAGCCGTGCATCACGCTGTCGAGGCCCCAGACCGATTGAATCTTCTGCTCCGCCCCGGAAATTACGATCGTGTCGAACCCGAACAAGAATCCGGCCAGCGCCGCGGTAATGGACCACACGAACAGGTTACGGTGATTCATGCTCATCCTTCCGTTTGCACCCGAATCCGCGCCGGGGCACTTGTCCATTCTTATACAAGTCCCGCCGGGAGCGGCGGAACGGCGCCCCGCTGCGTGCAAACGGCGGCTGCGATCGCGTTTGCGCGCCGGTTGATCTCCCCGAGAGGCAGGCCCCTAAGCAACCCCATCACCACCGCCGCCGTGAACGCATCGCCCGCGCCCACCGTGCTCACCACATCCACCTCGGGCGGCCGTTCGAAGCTCGATTCGCCGGGCGCAAGCATCAGCGCCCCGCGAGCGCCGCAAGTCAGAATCGCCAGCCGCAGCGCGAAGCGATCAAGCAGCGAGGCAAGCTGCCGCTCCGGCGTCCCTGCAAGCCCCAGCCAGCCCGCGAGCATCGGCAGTTCCTCGTCGTTCACCTTAAGTACATTCGCCGCTTCGAGGGAGGCAAGCACAAGCTCCGGGCTATGGAAGTGCTGCCGCAGATTGATATCGAAGACCCGCAAACACTCCGCCCGGGTTGCCTTGAGAAACCGCAAGATCGTCGCGCGGGATTGCCCGCTCCGCTGCCCCAGCGTGCCGAAGCACACTGCGTCCAGCGAGCCCGCCAACTCCGCGAGCGCGGCGCTCCACGAGAGGCGATCCCACGCCGTATTCTCCAGAAACGTATACCTCGCCTTGCCCTCATCATCGAGCTGCACCAGCACCGCCCCGGTCGGCGCATCCGGCAGCACCTCGACGTAGCGGGTATCGACGCCATGCTCCTCAAGAAAGCGAATCGCCCGGCGTCCGCGCTCATCGTCGCCGACGGCGCTCACCACAACGGCGTCCGCGCCAAGAGCCTGGCAGTGGCACGCAAAATTCGCCGGCGCGCCCCCGAAAGCCTCGCCATCCGGGAAAACATCCCAAAGCACTTCGCCCAGCCCGACGATCCGCGGGGAGTGATGCAGTCGCGAATGATCCATGTCGCTTTCCGCCAGGGCATCGCAACAGCCATTGGCTCCGTCATTAAATCACAAGAGGGATGGCATGTTTGTGTGGATGGTTTCTAGCGTGGCAAGTCGAGGTATTCGCGAGGCGTGACGATGCGGATGCCGCGGAATTCGTGTAGCGTGAGCAGATCCTTGTCTCCGCTTACGATTAACGATGCACTAGCGAGCAACGCGCATTCGAGCACCATATCGTCTTTGGGATCGCGGCAAATATTCTTCACGGAATCGCTCACAGAAACAAGCAGACAGGCCGGTTCATACGAGGAGATCGACGATTCCACTGCGGCAACGGACCAGTTCATTTTTTCGAGCAGGGCCTTCCTGATTTCATGAATGATCTGCTCGCACCATGCAATTTGAGTCTCAGCTGCGGCCACTTGCAGCGCGGCTCTTGGAGTCCCTCCGAACTGAAAGGCGGAAATCCAGACGCCCGCGTCGATGACGACGATCATTTCTTCGCTCTGCGGGCTTCGTACATCTCCTGTCTGACTTCATCCACCCAGCGTTCAACGTCCTCTTCCGTTGCAGCGACTTTTGGAAGTGAATCTCCGTAACGAAAACTCTTTTCGAGGGCGGCCTCGAAAGACTGGCGATTTCGTTGCCGAACGACTTCCCGGAAATATTCGCTGATCGTTTGGTTCTCTGCCTTCGCGTCCTTTTCCACCCGTTCCGCCATCTCTTGCGGGAAGCTAATGGAGAAGACGCGCCGGGCCGGTTTCCTCGCTTGTGCGCGTGGCTTCGAAGTATCTTTCGCGCGCGCGGCTTGTCGGGCTTTGGTGGCTGCCATGGCTCTATTGTATGAAAATATATGACAAATTCATATCGCCCCACCCAACGGCGATTCGCCGCCGTCGTTGGTGAACGCTGCGACGCAGCCGCCTACACCCGCAATTCGCGCCCTTCGCCTTGCAGCCCGTCGATCACCAACTGGCGAATCCGCGTGAGTTCGTCGTTCGAAAGGGTATGGTCGAGCGCGCCCACCGTCAACCGGTAGCTCAGGCTCTTGCGGCCCGTGGGCAAAGGCGCGCCTTCATACACGCGGACGAACTGCACGTCCGCCACATGCTCTCCCGCGTAACCGCGAATCGCATCCTCGATCGTGCCGGAGTGCTCGCGATGGTCCACCACCACCGAAAGATCGAAGCTGCTCGTGGGGTAGCGGCGCAGCGGCGTGTATTTGCGCGTAGCCGGTGTGAGGCGCAGGACCTCGTCGAGATCCACGTAGAGCACCGCGCCCCGCCCCTCCAGCAATGCTGGATGGAACTCGAAGAGGCGGCCCACACTCGCCCCTTCCCAGTGCATGCTGGCGGCGCGGTAGGGATGCTCATGCGCAAGCGCCGTGTCCGGCTCCACGCGAGCCTCTGGGAGCAGATGCCGCGCGATCCGCTGTAACTCGAACAGGTTCGCCTCGCCATCGCCCGGTTCCTCGCTATTCTTCGAGCAGAAGCACACCGCCAGGAAGTTCACTTCTTCCGGCAGTCCTTCGTCCCGTTTGCGGATCTCGCGCCCAATCTCGAAAAAGCGGAACCGGTCAAAGTGCCGCAAGTTCGCCTCGCAGTTCTCAAGCGTGCCGGGCAGCAGGCTTGGCCGCATGAACGCCAGATCTTCCGCGATCGGGTTCGCGATCCGCACCATCCCTTCCGGCGCGTAACCGAAGGCCTCCGCCTGTTTCGCGGTGAGGAATGAATAGTTGTAGACCTCCGTGTAGCCCAGCGCCGTGAGCGTTTCGCGGA
>JADYZL010000264.1 GCA_020853155.1 Bryobacterales bacterium | reverse complement strand
TCCGCCCTGCCGCCGGGGTCATTCCAAAAAGATATTTGCTGGAGCGCTCCGAACCCGGCGCTCATGAACCGGGCTCGTCCAACAAACGGTTCAGATCGCGGCTTCGCGCGATCTAACCTTATTCGTTGGGCGGCAATACCAAGACAGCACCATCCGATAAAGACAAAAGCGGAGCGTACATACGCTTTCTACCTGTTTTCCACTGCGGTTCCTTCGCGGACGTCTATCGCGTCTTGACTGGGTGGCGCCACGGGTCCTGCGCTTGTTCTGATGGCGGTGATAGTCCAACCCCCACCATTGAAGACGAAGAGCGGATTACTGGCGTCCCAGTTGGCCCATCGGAAATGCACGAGTTCTCGGAGCTCCGGTGAATAGAACACTTCTTGTGTCTTGCGCCATTGCCATGGTCCATCGCACACCGGCAGATACGCTTCGTAGTCAATACGAATGGTCGGTACTGTCGTGCCGACTCCGTTTAATGTGAGGACAACATGTG
Organism: Bryobacterales bacterium; assembly: GCA_020853155.1. Classification (GTDB taxonomy): domain Bacteria; phylum Acidobacteriota; class Terriglobia; order Bryobacterales; family Bryobacteraceae; genus JACTMJ01. The sequence continues at coordinate 2,497 of JADYZL010000264.1, read as the reverse complement.
GTCCTTTCGAAGATGTGGCCTTATAGTTGTATTGCCTATTGCCGCAGGCCATTGTCACTTGCTGTGTTGGGACAGTCCACGTCATCCCTTCTTGTAGTTTCCCATCTGGAGGGAGGTAGGTGTAAGGCGTTGAGAGAGGTTTTCCCTCTGAAACAATGAGCGAGAGATTTCTATCTCTAGCGAACCATACAGATCCGCTTCCGGTGACATACTCCCGCTTTCCGTCTTTCTCGCGGAGTTGGTAGGTGTAGCTTCTACCCGTGGTTTCGAACGACAGAGGGGTGTTACCTTCTTGCTTGAAAGCAAAGGTACCTATTGTTACGGAATCGCCGCTTGTGATTGGCCGCATCGCCTGGCCAAGGCAAGTGTCAGCTACGCAAACGAGAGATGCAGCGATCAATAGTCTCCCGATGGATATCGCGCCGCGCTCCCGGAGGAAATTGTTGATGCGGAGTTTGAGACGTTGCGGGCCTATTGTCATCGTGTTTCTCGCTTTTCCTTACGTGCAACGTTACCTTTCATGACGCCCAACGTGGAGTTGAGCGGCCTGCGCGGATTTTCGCGCAGGTCCGCTCGAACGCAGGGTTAGCCACATTTAGCACGAGCGCACGCGGGCCATCAAATTGGCAATTGCCGGTTGCAAAATGTATATGCCGTTCCGCACAACGGCGGCACTCCAAGCAATGGACCAGACGGTCTTTTCGATCGTTTCAGCCGCAGCGTCCGACTCGGAAAAGCGGGTGATGACTCTCGTTTCCGCGCCTAGAGTAGACACCTCTTCCATGTGTGACCAAAAGCGCGCGTTGCCTAAGACATTGGGATGTGCAAGTTCGCATAGATACTCATATGTCGGCAACAACTCCTTGGCATCGGGGTTCTTGGTGAGCTTTTGAATTGGTGTCAGACAATTCCGCTGCTTCAGATGCTCCGGCGTACTGTCGAGCCTGGAGCCCCATATTGCTTTGACAATCAACTTCTCCAGATCATGGCTCGTAACGATGCTGCCTTCAGAGAAGGAAATACCTTCCAACGTCTTGGCAATGAGATTCGCATTCAACAGATACGAGGACGACAACTCCAGCAGTGACCGAGCGAGAACCGCTGAGGAAACGAGTTCCTTTTGGTTAATCGCTCGAACGGATGAGCGCAGTAGCTCCGCCGCTCGCCAGCCGGTCATGACCGAGTACGCTTCACAGTTACGGGCGAAGTCTTCCCAGTACAAAGCATTTTTCGCCTTAATGTCCTTCCTCTCTTGTAGCTGCCGAGCGAAGCTTTCGTCAGAGCTAAACACCCATTTGTAGCTGGACGGAGCAGCGGCATCGCAGGCGAAAAAAATCCGAAGCGCTTCCGCTGAGTCCCGAACGAATGGATTCGTTGAGTTGGCGCAGAAATCGGAAATCCAGCGGGCAAACTGGGGGATGTGATCGAAGGACTCGGCCATGGCGGGAACTGTTCTTAATGTGGCTAACGTAAATTAGACGAACTGAAGCATACGGAGAGATGCCGGCCAAATCAAGCATGGCCTCCAAACTTTCAATCGGTTATGCTTCGTATCCTGATTTAGACGACCCAATCTTTTCCAGATGGCCGATCCCTTTCCTGCCCGACCCCCGAAGCTGCTCGACCGGATGCGCGAGGCGCTGCGCGTGCGTCACTACAGCTATCGCACGGAACAGTCGTATGTCGACTGGTCGAGGCGTTTCATTGTGTTTCACGGCAAGCGCCACCCGGCGGAGATGGGCGCGGGCGAGGTCGGCGCATTCCTGACGCACCTGGCCGTGGAACGGCAGGTGTCCGCGTCGACGCAGAATCAGGCCAAGGCGGCGCTGCTGTTTTTGTACCGGGAGGTGCTGGGAGTTGAGCTGCCGTGGTTGGGTGAGATCGTTCAGGCCAAGGTGAACAAGCGGTTGCCCGTGGTGCTCACGCCGCGCGAGGTACGCGCGCTGATGGACGAACTGAATGGCACCATGGGATTGATCGTCAGCCTGTTGTACGGCACCGGCACGCGTCTGCTGGAGGGGTTGCGGCTGCGGGTGAAGGACGTGGAGTTCGAGCGGCGCGAAATCCTGGTGCGCGACGGCAAAGGTGGCAAGGACCGGATGACGGTGCTGCCCGAAAACCTGATCTTGCCGTTGCAGGACCAATTGGCCCGCGCCAGACGGCTGCACGATGCCGACCTCGCCGACGGCTTTGGCGAGGTGTGGCTGCCGGATGCATTGGCGGTGAAATACCCCAAGTCCGGCAAAAGCTGGGGCTGGCAATATGTGTTTCCGTCACCGAACCGCAGTGTCGACCCGCGCTCCGGCGCGATGCGGCGTCATCACGTGCTGCCGGAATCGGTGCAGCGGGCGGTGAGGGGCGCTGCCAGCAAGGCGGGGATCGTCAAACCCTGCACGCCGCACGTGTTGCGCCATTCCTTCGCCACGCATCTATTGCAGAGCGGTTACGACATCCGTACCGTGCAGGAGCTGCTGGGGCATGCGGACGTGTCGACCAC
>JADYZL010000263.1 GCA_020853155.1 Bryobacterales bacterium | reverse complement strand
TGCTGCTAAGCAGATTACTCACGGTCTTCCGTCCTCCCCCGTTTCCCTTCCTTGGCGGGAAGAGAACCGGCGTTAATTGAATTTAGGGGAAAGGGCGATGGCGTCAGCGCCAATCGAACTTCAGATTTGCTCGCGCGATTTCATCCAACCGCGCGGTGATACTTAGCGAAGGCGAAACCACCACGGTGATCTCACCGGATGGCCCGGTGTGAAGCACACCTTCGAATGTCTTGCGGCCATTCCGGGCTTCCTTGAGCACCATCTTGACCTTCTCTCCCGAAAACCGGTCGAAGTCTTTTTGCCTGAATAGCTTTCGTTCGACTCCAGGAGAAGAAATCTCCAATTTGTAGCTTCCTCCAGGTACGACGTCCTCCACGTCCAACACGGTTCCGAGCTGCTGCGAAAGAAACTCGCAATCGTTGAGCGTCACCCCGGCCAGCTTATCGATGGTTACCCGGAGCATGCGGCTCTTGCCGCCCCCAAGAACCTCCACTTCCACCACTTCCAGCCCCTCGGGTTCGGCAATGCGTTCCGCGACGGCGTGGATTTTCTGTGCAAGGGTGGGTTCCATAAGCTTGGTTGCGACAGCCGTGTCTGGTTTGAAGCGCTCCTTTCACCAATAAAAAAGTGGGCCGAGGCCCACTTCCGCTTCATCCCCATGATAACGCAGTCCCGCCGGGATGGGAACCGCGGCCGCCGTTCCCGATTTTCAGGTTGCGTCCCGCCGGGACTTCAGCACTTTCAATCGCGCGCGTGCGCCGCCGTGGGCTACGAGTCGGTTCGAAAGCCCGATGTGCTCCCAGGTAGCCGGCTTTGGACATCCCGCGTCCGATATCATGAGGGAGTTGCAATCCTGGAAAGAGAATAAAGGAGTAGGCGCATGAGTACCGTTTCCGTTGATCGGCGTGGATTTCTTGGCGCGGGGGCCGCAGTGGCCGGTGTGGCTTCATTGCCGCTTTCCGCGGCGGCTGCCGCCGCGGGCCGGAAGCCGGTGTTTCAGCTTTCGGTGGCGTCGTACTCGCTTCGCAAGTTCGATCGCGCCGCCACGATCAAGATGGTGAAGGATCTGGGCGTCTCGAACATCTGCATCAAGTCCTTCCACATGCCGTATGAGGCCACCCCCGCGCAACTCGCCGAATATCGCAAAGAGTTCGAAGGCGCGGGCCTCAAAATCGTCGGCGGCGGCACGGTCACCATGCAGAAAGAAGACGAGAAGGAGATTCGCGGCTATTTCGAGTATGCGAAGAACTCCGGGATGCCGGTGATGGTGATCGCGCCGGCGGTCCAGACCCTTCCCCTGATTGAGAAGTTCGTCAAGGAATACAACATCGCGGTAGCGATCCATAACCACGGCACGGAGGATAAGCACTTCCCCGGTCCGCAGGATGTCTTGCCCCATATCAAGAACATGGATCCGCGAGTGGGGCTTTGCATCGATCTCGGACACACCACGCGCACCGGAATCGACATCGTCAAGGCGATTCAAATGGGCGGCAAGCGGATCCTTGATATTCACATGAAGGACCTGGCGAACCTCATGAACAAGGATTCCCAGGTTGCTGTCGGCCGAGGCGCGATGCCCGTGGCAAAGATCTTCGCGACGCTCGCGAGCATCGGCTATTCCCATTGTGTGGGCCTCGAATACGAGATCCATGCCGACGCTCCATATCCAGGGATGCTCGAATCCATCGCCTACCAGCGCGGAATCCTGGCTGCCATGAACGTGTAGCCGGAACGGGATCTCCGGTGCGCAAGCACCGGTCGAATTGGCGGAAGCGGCGTCAGCGTCCGCTTCCGTCGTAAACTTGCAGTCCTCTTAGCCGGATCGGCCCGATCGCATTTTGAATCCGCAGCCGCAGCGCGGTGGCGCGAATCGGCGGGAAAACGTGAATGCGCTTGCTCCCGATCGTCGTCCCCCTCGCTATCTCGCTTCGCGGCGAACGATTCGCAGGGTCCGTAACCGCTTCCACTGTATAGTCGGCAACAGTCTGCCCGTCTCCCAGCCACTCCCGAAGGAGCACCCGGTCAAAATGGAGTGGCTTCTCAAATCGCGCGATCACATCGAGGGATCGTTCTGACGGGGGCGCTGCGAATTGCCGGGTGGAATCCACATCGAGCAGCACGGAGGTGTCCTTAAGTGGCTGGCTGCCCGCCGCCGGAATGCCTGGCTGCACAATGTGCAGAATCGTGTTGCTGTTCAAGAGCGGCTTCCCGTAAACATCGTCGAGCAGCGCGCCAAACTCCTTTAGGCGCAAGACATCCGATTCCGGCATCAGGCCGCGGTCGTCGGGCGCAAGCCCCAACACCAGTTGCGCGCCGCGTCCCACTGTCTTGAGGTGCGTCTCCGCCAACTCGTCGAGAGATTTGAGGCTCTTCTCGTCATTGGGATGCCAGAACCAGTGCCTCTGGCGAAGCGGCGTATCGGCCTCCACAGGGCGATACCGCAGATACCCGAGCCGGTCGATGACATTCCAGTTCTCTTCCGATGCATACCCATCCTCGTTGCCAACCCACCGCACGTCGCCATACTGTAGAAAGCCGGTATCCGCGAAGATATTGGCATTCGGCTGGTACGTGCGGATCGTCCGCACGTAGCGGTCGAAATCATAGCGGTGGCCTTCGCTGCCCGCCCCGTCCAGCCAGATCTCCACCAACTCACCATAGCGGGTGCAAAGCTCCCGCATCTGGTTGTCGTAGTAATCGTCGTACTTGGCGTTATCCTTGTAGGCCGGTT
>JADYZL010000262.1 GCA_020853155.1 Bryobacterales bacterium | reverse complement strand
GCGGCGTAGAGATCCATCACGTTTGTGCCGGTGGGGCCGGTGTGGAGAAGCTCGCCAGATTGGCTGAAATATGCGTAGGAATCGTTGTTCGCAAGCGCTTCTTCCGCGGAGAGGCCGAGAGCGACTCCCCTGGCGACGCTGCCGCCCGTGATGATCGCTCCGGCAGCGTCCGTGGGGCCGTCGTTGCCATCGGTGCCCCCGGCGAGAACGCACACGCCCTCCATGCCGCGTGCGGCCAACGCTGCGGCCAGTGCGAACTCCTGATTGCGGCCCCCTTTCCCGTCCCCGCGCAGGGTAACCACTGTTTCGCCACCCGCCAGAAGGCACAGCGGGGGCCTCGCGGGCCGGGCGGTCTTTTGGGCTTCCCGTGCGATGGCGACGAGCATGCGTGCCTGTTCGCGAGCCTCGCCATCGAGAGAGGTGGTAAGCACGAGCGGACGGTAGCCGAGGGAACGGGCGGCATGCGCCGCATCGCGGACGGCCTGCGCATTGCTCCCCACCACGAGATTCTGCACACGTTCGAAAAGCGGATCGCCCGGTTTTGGGGTTTCGGCGATCTCTCCGCGCGCGCCGCTTTCGAGCCGCCGGCGCACGGCGGCGGGGACACGGTCTCGCAGGCGGAAACGATCGATAACTCCGAGAGCATCGCCGAACGTGGAAGCATCCGGCGCGGCGGGGCCGGAGCCAATGACGTCGAGGTCGTCCCCAATCACGTCGCTCAAGAGCAGGGCAAGCACGCGGGCGGGTGCGGCGCGCCGGGCAAGCCGCCCGCCCTTGATTGCCGAGAGGTGTTTGCGGACCGCGTTGATCTCATGAATGCTCGCGCCCGAAGCGAGCAGCAGCCGGGTGGTTTCCTGCTTTTCCTGGAGGGTGATGCCATTCGCGGGCTGCACCAGCAGGGCGGACGCTCCGCCGGAGATCACCGCAATGACAAGATCGTCCGGGCCGGCCCCGGCCAGGATCGCCGCGATTCGCTCTGCGCCGGAGACCCCCTGTTCATCGGGCAGCGGATGCCCGGCTTCAGTGATCGCCACATGGCGAAGTTTGGCGGCGTGCCCGTACTTCACGGTGATCGCGCCCCCCTCGATGCGCTTGCCGAGCACCGCCTCCACGCCTTGCGCCATAGCGGCGGAAGCCTTGCCCGCACCGGTAACCCAGATGTGCTTGATGCCTCGCAAGGCATACCGGCGCTTGCCCGCAATGAGTGTTTCGCCTCGCAAACGCACGTGCCGCAGAACCGCATCCCGCGGGGAGGCGGACGCGACAGCGGCGGCGAAGACGCGGCGTGCAGCCTCCCGCATGCGGTGCTCGGTCTGTGGTGATTCCGTCATGGCGCTTGCGCGGCCGGGGCGCTAGAAGACCCCCAATCGAAGAATCAGATCCACCACCTCTTCGGGGTTTTCCAGGTTGCCATTCACGCGGTGTTCGGCAAGGGCGTAAAAGGGTTGCCGCGTCTCGAATAGCGCACGGAAGCGCTCCGGATCCCGGGCGAGCGGGCGATGCTCGAAGGCGGCGACGCGCGCCGCCAGAGTCTCAAAATTGCAATCCAGGTAAACGGTAACGCCGTTGTTCGAGAGCCGTTCCATGCAGGTTTCCGTGACGCAGGCGCCGCCGCCGAGCGCCAGAACCATGGCATGCCCACCCTGTACGCGATGGACCCGGCCGGCAAGGGCCTCCCGCTCCAACAAGCGAAAGGCCTCTTCCCCTTCCGTATCGAAAATATCGGCAATGCATTTCCCGGCTTGCAGCTCAATGTCGTCGTCCAGGTCGTAGAAGTCCCACCCGAGGCGATCCGCCAGGATTCGGCCCACCGTGGTTTTTCCACTCCCCATGAATCCGATGAGATAGACCGCGGGGGTTCGAACCAGCTTGAGGATCATCGCTTCCACTCCTCGGCGCCCTCTTCCCATGGAAGAAGGATCGCTTCCGTTCAATGTAAGCCAGAAGCCGCCCGTGCCGCATCCTGGAATGCCATCAGGCCGTGCCGTTGATGCGCGCCAACCGGTGCTGAACGATACCGGGAAGGAGCCGGGCCGCGGCAACCAGCGCCCAGCTTGACAGGGGCGTCACAACCGTTCGCTTGTTCCGCTGGATGCCGCGGCAGACGGCCTTGGCGCAGGCTTCCGGGGTGATGGCGAAGCGCTCCTTGGAAGCCGCCGAGAGCACGGGAGGCGTTCCGGAGAGCGCGTTTGACTGGAAATCCGTCCTGACGTATCCGGGGCAAACGGCGAGGGTGCGGATGCCTTGCGACCAGCACTCCATGCGCAGGCCTTCGGTCCAGGAGCAAAGCGCGAACTTGGATGCCGAATACATGCTGAACCAGGGCAGCGTCACTTTCCCCGCAATCGACGCGACGTTCACCACCATGCCCGCTTCACCGGCGTCCGGCAGCCTCTCCTGGCGAAGCATTTGCGGTACGGCAAGGCGGGCCAGTTCGAGCGGAGCGAAGAAGTTTAGCTCCCACAACGCGCGGATTTCCTCGCTTTCCGCCCCAAGGGAACTCCGGTAGTGGCCCACACCCGCGTTGTTCACCAGCAAGTCCACGCGGCCGAACCGGTTAAGGGCTTCGTCAAGGATGCGGCGGCGGGTGGCGGCTTCGGTGATATCGCCGGCCACAAGCACATCGTCCGCGGCGCCCACCTGGCGGAGCGCCTCTTCGTTGCGCGCGGTGAGCACGAGGCGCGCGCCGTGCTTCCGTAGTTCCCGTGCGAGCGCGGCGCCAATCCCTCGCGAGGCCCCGGTGACTACCACCACGCGCTGTTCGATTCGCATCGCACCCTCCCGTTTCTCTCCCGCGTTCGCAGCGCGCGGCGTGCCACGCGGGCGCTTCATCGATAATAGAGGTATGTCCGGCGAGTTGCTGCCCTTATTTCCGCTGCGCGTCGTGGCTCTCCCCTATTGCAGCATTCCTCTGCACATTTTCGAGGAGCGCTACAAGGCAATGGTGAGCCTTGCTCTCAAGGAACAGAGCGAGTTTGGCATCGTTCTGGCCGAGGGGCGCGGCATTGTCAGCGCGGGTTGCAGCGTTTCGGTGGATGAGGTGGTGCACCGCTACGACGACGGACGGATGGATATCGTTTGCGTGGGAAGACGCCGGTTCCGGATTGCCGCCCTGGATCGGGAAGAGGACCTGCTGAAGGCGCATGTTCAGTATTTCGACGATGAGGATACCGGCTCCACGCCCGCTTCGCGGATCGAAGCCCTGAGCGCCTGGGAACAAGCCAAACCGCTTCTGCCGGAGCCACAGGAAGAACGGATCGACCCCACCGCGCCCCAGCTCGGTTTTCGCCTCGCCGATGCCGTGCCGGATCTCGATGCGCGCCAGGTGCTGCTGGAGCTTCGCAGCGAAGAGGAACGTCTGAAGCAGGTTGCT
>JADYZL010000261.1 GCA_020853155.1 Bryobacterales bacterium | reverse complement strand
TGGGTGACGCGCTGGGCTCCTCGAATATCGGCTCGACGCTGTTTCATGAAGCTACTATCTTGTCACGAATAGGAAACGTCGGCTCCGGCTGAAGTAATCTTGCCAAAACCAAAGTCTCCCCGTTCATACATCGTGCTTCCGTATAGTTTGCAGAACTTTTCTCTTGTGAGCAACAAGAAAGTGCTTGACCAGCGAGTAGTAATTCCTTCATACTTGCCCCAATCGGTCCTGTAGCCGCCGTTTGTGCGACTTGCGGCAGCGTGTGTATGCAGGTCCGGGGGCGGATTAGTAGATTTTGGAGGTTAGCCGTGGATTTTCTGAATTGCCAGCGAACGATCTCGTGGATTGGCGTAATCGCCGCCACGTTCCTGTTTTCGCTTTCTTTGTTAGCGCAAGGAACCGCTACGATTCGTGGAACGGTCTTTGATTCCACGAGGGCAGCCGTCCCTGGAGCCAGCGTGGTCGTCACGAACTTAGCAACGAACGTCGCGCGGAGGACCGTCACGTCGGCGGAAGGTATTTATTCCGTTTCGGCGCTCGGCGGGTCCAACTATAAGGTGACAGTGGAAAGCTCCGGCTTCAAGCAGTGGTCGGGCACCCTGGTGCTGCAAACGGGCCAGACCGCCGTGGTGGATGCCACGCTCGAAGTAGGTTCCATCGACACCGTGGTTGAAGTCACCGGGGCCGCGCCGATCATCACCACGGAAAGCGCCGAGGTGGGAGACGTGAAGGATGCCCAACGCATCCGGCAGCTCCCACTGAACGGCCGCGACATCACCGCCTTGTTTTCGCTTACCCCAGGCGTCGAAGGTGGCGGGAACCCGCGCGTCAACGGCATGAAAGTCGGCTCCACGGAAATGACGCTCGATGGCGTGTCCCTGGTGGACCGATTTGGCGGCGGCATGGGCCGCGTCCAACCGGCGCTTGATAGTGTCAACGAGTTCCGCATTGAAACCTCGGGGTCTTCCGCGCAGTTTTCCCGTCCCGCCACCGTTTCTCTCGTCACCAAGAGCGGCACGAATGAGTTGCACGGCAGCGTCTTCATGACTCATCGGAACAATTCGGCCGGTCTGGTCGCCCGGGCACGCCAGGACGGAAATGATGCACCGAAGTTGATCCGCAACGAATATGGCGCTTCGGCCGGCGGCCCCGTGTTCCTCCCGAAGTTCTATGACGGCCGCAACCGCACGTTCTGGTTCGCTGCCTATGAAGGCTTGAAACAGAGGGAGCAGTCGTTCTATCGGCAGGAAGTTCCCACAGCGGATATGTGGGCGTTGAACTTCGATAACCTGCTCGATGCCCAGGGCCGCAAGACCAATATCTACGACCCGCTCACGACGAATGCGAACGGCATCCGCCAGCGCTTTGCCAACAATCAGATTCCAACGGGCCGCGTCGCCCCCATTTTCCAGACGATGCGGTCGATTACGCCTCTGCCCACGCTGAATGTGAATCCGTTCATCACACCTAATTTCGAAACGGCCTACCCGAGAGTCAACAACGTCTACAAGTTCACCGCCAGAGGCGACCATCGCTTCACGGATAAAGACCTATTGATGGGCCGGTATACCGTTTCCAACCGGCAATACTTCCAATCGGGCGGCCGATTCGGCGCGCCACCGCTTGGAATGAAGGACGCATACGGCAGCGGCCGGCAGGACGCCAAGAACTATTCGGCGACCGTGCAGGAAACGCATATTTTCACGCCCACTTTGGTGAATGAATTCAGCGTCGGCGTGCAACGCAACGCGAACAGCTCCGGGACGCTCGCCGATAACCGCGCCTGGGCCAATGAACTCGGCCTTCCTAACCCCTTTGGCGCGAATGGCTGGCCGACAATCTGCACCGACTTCTTCTGCTGGGATAACGACAACCGGGGCGACCAGAACCTCACCGGATACGTGCTTGAAGATAATTTGACCTTGGTCACCGGCAAGCACACCTTCAAGATGGGGGCCAAGGTCCGTTACGAGCAGAACAATGTCCGTGAATTACAACAGGCGCAGGGCTCGGATTCCTTCGACGGCAATTGGACAGCACTCTATGAGCCGGCCGGCGACGACGTTGCTCCCTTCACCGGGGATGGCATGGCCACGATGGCTCTAGGCCTGCCTACCTACCTCTCCAATCAGAACAATCGCGGCTACTTCTATTTCCGCCAGTTTGAAGCCGGCCTCTACGTCCAGGACACCTGGAAGGTGACCAATCGTCTCACCCTGGACCTTGGACTCCGTTACGACCGCTGGTCCCCGTATACCGAGAAGCAGAATCGGTTCATCGGGATCGACCCCCAAACGGCGGACACCCTTTTCCAGGTGATCACGCCGGGCAACGTCAAGATGGAATCTCTCCCGGGTGCTCCACCTTCTCAATTGGCATCTTGGGCCGCGCGCGGGCTCACATGGACGACAGCAGACGCGGTCGGATATCCAAAGAATCTCGTTCGCGCTGATAACAACAATTTCGGACCGCGCATCGGCTTTGCCTACAAGCTCACCAATCGCAGCGTGCTGCGCGCGAGCTACGGCGAATACTTCTGGACCATGCCGCTTTCGCAAATTCTGCAATCCATGCGCATGACGCCGCCGCTCAACCTCCGCTATGTGAACCCGGTATCCCAGCGGGGTGGAGACGGCACTTACGCTTATAAGAGCGTTCCGGCAGCCGACGACT
>JADYZL010000260.1 GCA_020853155.1 Bryobacterales bacterium | reverse complement strand
TTCGCGGTTTGAACGATGGGCGCTTCAAGGTGGAGCAGTTCATCTTTTCGAGCACCATGCTCGTTCACAAGCCCGCGGAGCCCGGCGAGTTTATCGATGAAGACTGGCCGCTCGAACCCACGTGGCCCTACCCGGAATCGAAGGTGAAGACGGAGCAGGTCATCCGCGAAGAACGCGGCTCCATCCCCGCGGTTTTCCTGCGGATCGCCGGGGTCTACAACGACGATTGCAACTCCATTCCCATCGCGCATCAGATGCAGCGAATCTATGAGCGGCAGTTGAACAGCCACTTCTACTCCGGCGAGACGGCGCATGGGCAGGCATTCGTCCACCGTGACGATCTGATTGACGCGATCGAGCGTACCGTGGACCGGAGAGCCACATTGCCGCCGGTTGTGCCCATCCTCATCGGCGAGCCGGAGGTGCTGAGCTACGACGAGATCCAGCACACGCTAGGGCGCTTGATTCATGGCGAGCGCTGGGAAACCTATTCGATTCCCGCGCCCATCGCAAAGGCCGGTGCGTGGATTGAGAACCAGGTTCCGGGCGAAGACCCGTTCATCAAGCCCTGGATGATCGATCGCGCGAGTGACCACTACGCTCTCAACATCAGCCGGGCGCGCCAGATGCTGGGGTGGGAGCCGAAGCATACCCTTCGCGCCACGCTGCCGAAGATGGTGGAAGCGCTGCTTGCGGATCCGGAAGCCTGGTACAAGCGCAACGGCCTGTCGCCGCGTGAGAAGCAACTCGTGTAACCACACTCTGCCGGTGAGCGGTGCGCCGCCTGCTCCTCAGCGCCATTTGCAAAGGGATTCCACGTATGCTGCGGAGCCGTCGCGGAGCCATCCGTCGAGTTGGCTCACTTGCTTGAGTTGACGGCCCCGCTTTCTCGGCACAACCACGAACTGTGTTTTCAAGTCCGGCAGCGCCGTCATATCGCCCCAGATTTTTTCGTACTGCGATACGGGGAACACATCCTCCTGCCCGTGGCCCCAGCGCTTCTTCACATCCTTGATCGTGATGTAGGTGGGTACCCGTACCGCGGTCTCCCTTACGGCGCGGATCACTCGCTCGGGATCCGCCAACGCCTCCCGCGAAAGACCGAACGCGGCCAGCACTTGGTCCACATCCATCCACATCGTGCCGGAGTTATAGAAGGAGAACCGGTATTCGAGGCTCTCTTCCGGAAGTGCGAGCCCCTCCACCAGGCGGATGCGCCCGTTCACTTTCGCCAGCCCGCCGCCGCGGTCGTCAATCGCGCGCGGGATCACCTCGACGGTAAGAGCGGCGCCGGAGTGCAGATGCGCGCCGAACACGCCCGCATCGAGGCTCGCGCCGAGGGTATCCACGTTCAACAACTGTATGTGCCGCACGGCTGGGTTCTCCGCGAGCAGCTTGCGAAGAACGCCGTTCAGGAGCATGTTGGGGAATTCGTACCAATGGCCCACCGGGTGCAGGCATTGGCCCGGCAGATTCTCCCGGTAATCGGATCCCTCGCCCGTATCCGTCGCCCACTGCGCCAGAGCCGCGCGGACGCTTTCCCGCATCTTCTGCTTTTGTTCGTCGAGAACCTGCTGCGAAGTCTGCTCCCAGAAGAAGCGCAGGTCGCGCACCATGGGAACCATGCGCAAGCCCACGCTCCGGCCTTCGGAAACGTAGAGCGGGCCCTGGTATCCGTAGTTGCCGGTGGCTTCGAGCGCGCGGCAAATCGGCTCATGTGTCAGATAGCTGGTGCTGACCGCATGCGGCGCCGCGCTTCCCCACTGTTCCCTGCTGCGAGCGCCCCGGGCGAGTTGGATTTCGAGAAACGTGCGCCAGGCGCCCGCCATCCGGATGAAGGGGTTGATCGCCTTCACCACGCCCGCGCCCCCCGTCCAGCGCGTGCCCGCGCCCCCGGCCAGCGTCAATACTGCCACCGCGCCGGAACGAAGCGCATCTTCCCCCAGCGCGCGAGCCTCCGCCGGCAACGTGCGCCGGGCGTCCACGATCTCGTCTGCGCGCACATCCTCGAAGCGCCATGTCGAGGGCAAACTGTTCCGCGCAAGGCCCAGGCGTCCCTGCCGCAAGGCCGCCCGCACAATCTCGTGCTGCTCCTTGTCGAACGAGAGCGACGCCAGAAGTTCCGGCAGCCCTCCCTCGATCTCATTTTCCCCGAGGCTTTCCCGCGGCAGAAGGTGTTCGAGCAGCGTTGCGGCCAGCGGAGCCATCGAGGGTTTGTCGCGGGTCGCCTTCCCGAACACTTCAAGGCCATGGCGCTCGCCGCCCGTGAGATCGCTCAGCGATTGTTTCAAGAGTGGCGGCACGCGAAGCAAGTAATAGCCATCGGGCAGAAGAGCTTCGTCCCCACGCAACAATTCGGCATGCGTACCGCGTTCGTTGATGGCGAAATCGTACACCACCGGATCCATGGCGAAGGGCAGCGCCGTTTCCATCTCTCGTTTCGTGGCGGTCATCAACTCGCCCAGCGCTACGCTTGCCTCCTCTCTGGCCTTGGGGTCGAAGACGAAGCCCATTCCTCCTCCCGCCATTCCCCCGAGCATCCAGAATCCCCAAAATCGATCTCCGAAGCGCTGCTGTACCCGTTCGATCAACAGATCGGTATAGGCATTTCCGGCCCAGGGGATGATCGTCCGAATCGGTCCGGAGAAATTCGCGTGGGTGAGGCTGCCCAACCGCGCGATATCTCCCGTGCGGAACGCTTCCAGAATGGAATCGAGCATGCCTTGGGCTTCCAGCCGTGCCTGCCATTCCCGCTCGCTGCGAAGCAGGTAGCGCTCGGTCACCATTTCGAGAATCGGGCCCACATCCTGCGCCATTCCGCCGTGAACCAGAACGAGGCTATCCCTCAGCCGCTGCCTTGCGCTCGCCGGGATTTCATCAACGCCAAGCAGGCGATGGCGCGGCAGCAGCGTACCCCGGCTGATCCCGAACTCCGGATCGCCTTCGCGCGCCACGCAGCCTTCGATCCACTTGATGCCAGGCCATACGCCGCCCGAATCCTGCCATCCCCCTCCCGAGCCGCCCAGCCACTCCCCCAGAATGGCGCGCGCGGCCACCAATCGCCTCTCGTTCTCCGCGAGTCCGCCCGTTAGTGATGCCACCTGCCTGGTGGCTCGCATGCAAAGGGTAATCAGGCTGGCCAGCAGATTCGTGGAAACCGCAAGCCTGGATCCGCGCGGGATGTTATTCACGCTAGAAACCAATTCGAGGCCGTGGCCATGCCTGCCCGTCATGCGCGCGAGCAAGGGCGCGAGCGGAAGGCCGCAACCTTCGAGCCCCGCCGGAATGAGCCCGGAAGCGATCACGGCCGCTTTCAATAACCCAAGGTGATCGCGTCCAAAGTCGAATACATCGTCCACCTGGGTCAGGCTGGCCTGGGCCTTCAGGTCTACGCTCACCAGGCGCAGCACCGGTTCGTCAATCACGCGCAGAAAAGTCTGAATGGGCGGGCGTGGAGCCGCGGCGTTCGCATCTCGCGCGAAGCCCCGGCTCCGTACCGCCAGGTCAATGGATACGTTCAGCACCCGCGCGCCTTCCGGATAGTCCATCCCGAGAAAAAAGATGTCGCTCCACCCGCTGTGGCTCAAGTCCATCCGTACGGGGGTGGATTCCGTCAATAGTGGAAAGTCGCCGGAGGCCGATCGGAGCAACTCCGGATGGAGCGCCAAGGGATGGTCGAGAGGATGCCCCATGCGAAACATCCAGCGGTTCCCGTTCACCTGCCGCACGCTCCGCCGCACTTGTCCGGCCAAGGTCTGGAACGCCAGGCCATGGTACGCCGCAGCTAGCGCGCTGGCAATCGATTCCGAAGGGCCGTCCGCCCGCTGCGCTTGCTCAAAGCAGCGAATCGCTTCCTCGAATCGCCGGTCCAGTAGAAAGCGAACCCCGTCGTAAGGAATTGGTGCGCCTTGGGACGTCTCGAGAAATGGCGGGATGTAATAGCCGTAAATCGCCGAGAGAAACAATTGTGCGCGCACGCGTTGATACAGATTCTCGCTTGCCGTGCGAAACGCGTCCAGGGTCTGGCATTCGGCCATCAATTCGGCAACGCCGGCCCCGTCGCAAACCCGGGATAGCGGCTCATCGCGCAACGCCGCGCCCTCGGCCGTAATCCGGTCAACCAGCTTACTCACTGTGGGCAGCTTACTCACCGTGGGATCTCCCGCCGGCATCCGGGTGGGCCGAGAGCAACTCCACCAGGCCCGCCAGTAGTTCCTCGCGATCCCGGCCGCTCAGCGTTAAGGCAAGCTGGGACCGGAGGAGCCCATACTTCGGCCCCAAATCGTAGCGCCGTCCATCCGATTGCACGGCAAGGTAGCGGGATTGCCGCGCCACCTCATCGAGGGCCCCGGAGACGCCGGCCGCCGCTTCCGTCTCGCCGGCGGCATGCCGTTCGAGCGTTTCCAGGAACTCCGGAGTGAACACGTGAATTCCAAAGAAGGCCAGATAGTATCCGGCCCGCAACCCGGAGACGGCCAGCCGCTCCTCTGCCACGGTCGGGGTGGGTTTCTCGACAACGGAATCCACCTCGTACACGGAATGCCGGTCAGGGCGTCTGCGCCCGCCAATCACCCCGAAACGCCCGATGCTGCTTTCGTGTGTAGGCTGCACGGCCGAAACGCAGCAGCCTTCCTCCGCGGCAAGATTCACGACGCGCTGCGCCAGGTTGCCCTCCGCGCCGCGAACATACACATGATCTCCGACGAGATGGACGAAGGGTTCCCTGCCGAGAAATTCCTTTCCGCACAGAATCGCTTGCGCATAGCCGGGCGGCCCCTCCTGCGGCAGGAAGCGGAGCGAATCGCCGAACCCTTCCGCCGCTCCGGCGTAGACCGCTTCCTCGCCAGGGGGCACAATCACGCACACCTGTTCCACGCCGCTTCCGAAAACTTCATTCAGGAGCATGGAGAGCACGGTGCGCGTGGCCCCGTCGGAATCCACCAGTGTTTGCAATGGAATCCGCCGGTGCGGCTCTCCCGCCGCCGTAATCAAACCCTTGGAAATTTTCATGTGCTTTCGACAATTCCCGCCCCGGGCAAGCCCGCGAATCGCTGCCGCCAAGGCATCGCGGTTCAAGACCATTTTGTACGAACCCGGCGCCGAAAGGAAATGGGGCGGCGGCGAACCACTCGGCGCTCAGATTCCCTGGCGAACCGGCCGCACCTCTCCTTCGCCGGGCCAAGGCTTCCATGTCGCGCGTGCTCATTCAAGTGCTACGTTGATACGGTGAGCGCAATCGGTAAATCGAGGCCGGCCTCGTCGCGGGAAGCTTCTGCGCGATTGTCAAATTCCGCCCGCAACGCGGATACTCGGCAGCCCCTCGCTCACCTCGCGGCGTTCCTCATCTGCTCCATCTCCATCGCGGTCCTCTATGCTCCGGCCATGCGCTTCGATTTCATCGGCTTCGACGATACCGCGTACGTGCTGCGCCACGATTGGGTGCGCGCCGGGCTCACCTGGCATGGCGTCGTCAATGCATTCACCACCGATGGCGGCATCTATTGGCAACCCCTCACGTGGATTTCTCACATGCTGGATGTCTCGCTTTTCGGACTCGATGCCGGCGCGCAGCATCTGCAGAACATCGCCTGGCACGTGGCTTCCGCCTTGGTGCTCTTCAGTCTCGCCCGCCGCTTTCAAGCGCCGGTCTGGTGGGCTCTTGTCGGCACTCTGTTCTGGGCGTTGCACCCGTTGCGCGTCGAAAGCGTGGCCTGGATCGCGGGGCGCAAGGACGTGCTGAGCGGGTTCTTCTTCCTGATGTGCCTGTGGCTCTATACGAACTATGCCTCGGCCCCCAGTGCTTCACGCTACATCGCCATGTTGGGCGCGGCCGCTCTCGGCTACCTTTCGAAACCCACCATGGTCACCCTGCCATTTGTATTGCTGCTCTTCGATTGGTGGCCGCTCCAGCGATCCTGGCGATGGAAGTTGCTCGTCGAGAAGCTCCCTCTCCTTGCATTCTCGGCGGCGGTCTCCTGGGCAACTTACATCTCGCAGCAGAAGGCTGGCGCGCTTGCGATGGTGCGCGATGCCGGCCTCGCGGAACGGATCGAGAACGCGCTCACGGCCTATGGCTGGTACCTGGAGAAGACGCTCTGGCCCACGAATCTGGCGCTGATTTACCCTTATCCATCTCAGGTTCCCGTCGCTGCATGGGCAGGCTGTGCGCTGCTGCTCCTGGCAATCAGCGCGGTCGTGCTCTGGCGGCGTCACAACCACCCGGCGCTCCTCACCGGATGGTTCGGCTTCCTCGGGATCCTCATCCCCATGATCGGTCTCGTCCAGGCCGGTCCCCAGCCGTACGCGGATCGCTTCACCTATCTCTCATCGATACCCCTCACCGTCGCATTGTTGGCCTTCGCGGCCGCTCTGGCGAACCGCATCCCCACCGCTTGGCAATCGAGAGCCGCACGCCTTCTGGCGAGTTTCGCCATTGGCGCCGTTCTCATGCTCTCGGTCCGCGCGCACGAGCAGTTGCTTACCTGGCGCAACGGGGAAACGGCCTTTGCCCATGCCTACACGGCGGTGCCCGGCAATACGATCGCTGCGATGAATCTCGGCGCATTGCGCATCGAACGCGGAGCCTATGCCGCCGCGCTCGCGCCCCTCGAGGTTGCCGTCCGCGCTGAACCGGATTCCGCCGTTCACCAGTACAATCTCGGCGCCGCCCTCGCCGGCCTGAAGCGCTGGGAAGAGAGCGAGCGCGCGCTGCTGCTTTCCACGAAGAACGATCCTTCCCGCGCCGAAGCCTGGCGCCTTCTTGGCAGGGTCCAGAAAGAATTGGGCAGGCGCGATGAGGCCATCCGCAGCCTGGGCGAGGCCGTCCGCGCCGGGCTTAGCCCCCAGGAGGAGTCTCGAGTCCGCAATCAGTTGGGGTTGCTCCTGCTCGAAGCCGGCCGGGGCGGCGAAAGCGAAGCGCAGTTTCGCGTAGCCGTGGAGAAAGACGCGGGCAACGAATCCGCTCTCCTCAATCTGGTGGTATACCTGAGTGGTAGAAACCGCTTGCAGGAAGCCTTGCCCCTGGCCCGGCTTGCGCAGGAGCGCTTCCCTGAGAATCGGCAGGCGCAGGGGCTGGCCGCCACGCTCGAAGCGAAGGCGGCCTCGCGCAACGCATCAAAGGCACAGTAGCATGCCGCCTTACATCCCAATCCGAGTTCGCACAAACTGGCAATCTCGAGCGGGTCTTCCTGGATCTGTGAGGAACGGATGAAGCGGCGCTTGCAGTACGTGGCGCTCTTCCTTCTCCTTGCCGCCGGTGTCTCCTTGCGTCTTGCCGCCAAGGAACCGGATTGGATCGAAGTCCGCAGCGAGCACTTTGAGATTTACAGCGCCGCGAATGAATCGAAAGCGCGTCAGGTGCTGGAGCATTTGGAGCGCGTTCACCGTGCCTACGAACGGCTTACGGGCGCGAAGCTCCCGATCGGGAAACGGGTGCGCGTGCTTCTCTTCCGCGGGGAGGCGGAGTATCGCGAGTATGCCCCGGACCGTTTCTCTCTCGCCTACTACAGAGGCGCGCGGGACCGGGATTACATCGTCCTATCGGATTTTGATTCTCGTACCGAATCCGTGCTGAATCACGAGTACTTCCACCTCTTTTCGCGCCATGCCCGCTTCCGGTTTCCCGTTTGGCTTGAAGAGGGTCTTGCCGACGTGTATTCCACGTTGAAGATAACCGGCCGGGAGTTGAGCTACGGGTATCCCATTGCCGCGCACCTGCGGTACCTGAATGAATCCGGGAGCCGCGCGCCGCTTTCGCAGATCTTCGCAGTCGACCGGGAGAACCGGAACACCGCGGATCGCGACGCCACCACGCGCCTCTACGCGCAAGGCTGGGCGCTCGCGCACATGACCTTTCTTGGCGCGGAGATGAGAGAGCGCTCGGATCGGTTTCTCTCCATGGTGCGGGATGGCTCCACGGACGTCCTCACGGCCTACCGCACCGTCTACGGTCTTGACGCGCCGCGCCTTGATGAGCGCCTCAACGGCTATATCCGCCAGCGTTCGTTCCCATTCGGCCGGGTTCCCGCCCAGGGCATGGATACCCGCGCGCCAACGGAGGTTGTCTCCCTGGAGCCGTGGGAGGCTCCACTCCTGCTGGCGGATCTCCTTGCTGTCACCGGGAATCGAGAAGGGGCCAAGGCGCGGTATGACGGCATCGCCGCCAGGTTCCCCCTGAACTCGGAGGTCGAGGAATCCCGCGCCAATCTTGCTCTCGAAGCGGGAGATCGCAAAGCGGCGC
>JADYZL010000259.1 GCA_020853155.1 Bryobacterales bacterium | reverse complement strand
GTGTTCATGAGCTTCCGGTCCGATAGCCCCATGTAGCCCGTTGTGCCCTTCGGCGGCTTCGTCCAATCGCGCTCGAAGGTTTCCTCGTAGCCGCCGTAACGGGTATCGTAAGCTCGCCGTTCGAGGAGGTCCGTCAGCCGGTCCGCCAGCGCGAGGGGTTCCGGGTCTCCGCTTGCGCGGTAGTATTCGGCGAGGGCATAGAGAGCGAAACTCTGGCCGTAAAGGTGCTTACCGGGCATCGGAATTGTACCGGCGACGGGGTTCAGCGTCCAGAAGAAGCCACCGTGCGCGGAATCCCACATGTGGTCCCGCAAATAGTGGAATCCATGCCGCGCCGCGCTGAGCAACTCGTCCCTGGCGGGCATGCCCTGCCCCTCATAATCGTTGCGGCTGGCTCTCGAGAACAGCCAAAGCGTGCGCGCCTGGGTCACGATGGCCTTGGTGTTCTCCGCCTTGCGCACACCCGCTTCGTCGAAGTGCATGAAGTAGCCGCCATGTTCGCGGTCGATGGACTTATCGAGCCAGAAACGCAGGATGTTGTCCCGCAAGACCCCGTTCAGCTCCCCGCGCCAGGATTGAGATTGGGCCACATTGAACGAGCGCTCCGTCCGAGCGGCCAGCGCCTCGGAACCCGCGCCGACGCCCAGCGCAACCATCCCCGCCACACGAGCGACCCACTGCCTACGGGTATCCATTTCAGCGACCTCCACATTCAACCAGCCTAATGATACACTCATGCGTTATGCCGCAAAGAGGCCTCCGCGCCGAGCTGATCGCCGAGTTCATCGGCACCGCGATTTTGATGTTGTTTGGCCAGGGGGTTGTGGCGATGGTGCTGCTTTTCGGCACCGGCGTTCCCGGCGAGGTGGTGAAGGGCGGCTTCACGAATATCGTCATCGGCTGGGGCCTGGGAGTGACCTTCGGCATCTATACGGCGGGCAAGATCTCCGGTGCGCACCTGAACCCGGCCGTCACGCTTGCGTTCGCCTGCTTTCGCGGATTCCCCTGGCGCAAAGTGCTGCCGTACTCCGTGGCGCAGGTTGCCGGAGCGTTTCTGTCATCCGTGCTGGTCTATTGGAATTACCTGCCGGCCTTCGACAAGATGGATCCGCTTCGCGCGAACACGGCAGCCGTCTTCACCACGTTTCCCGCGTTTCCCAATGTGCTGCACGCCGGTTTCCTCGATCAGGTCATCGGCACCGCCCTTTTGCTCTTTTTGATCTTCGCGCTGGTGGACGAGAATAATCAGCCTTCCGGAATCCTGACGCCCATGCTCATCGGCCTCACGGTAGTAGCGATCGGCATTTCCTTCGGTGGCATGCATGGCTATGCGATCAACCCCGCGCGCGACTTCGGTCCGCGGCTGTTTGTGGCGCTCGCCGGCTTCCGCAACAACGGGCTCACCGATGGCGGCTACATCTTCTGGGTGCCAGTGATCGCCCCACTCCTCGGCGGCGTGCTTGGCGGCTGGCTCTACGACGCGGGCATCCGGAAGCACCTCCCACGGCCTTAGGAACATTGACACGGGCGCATCGGCTTTGCTTCCCTGAATGAAGCTTCAGTTCATGCGCCACGTCTTTCGAAGTTCCGTACCCGGGATGCGCCGCGTTCTGCTTGTCGAGAGCGGACCGCGCACCCTTTCCGAGCGCTTTCTGCCGGTGCTCCGCAAGGTCTGTGGCGAAGCTGTGGAAGTGGATGTCTTCTCCTGCCTCGCGCGGCCGGAAGCGGGCGCCCTCCCCGGAATTCATAATTTCTACCGTAGCCAGGATTACCTGGGGCGCCCCGGGCGGATGCTGTTGCTCAAGACCCTGCGGGCCAATGGCTACCAGGGCATGGTGATGCTCTGCTCCAATTCGCCGCTTCTATTTCGCTCGAAATGGGCGCTGGCGCTGCGCCTTCCCGTGAAAGTCCTGATCGCGAACGAAAATGCCGATTGCTTTTGGTTGGATTCCGCCCACTGGCGCAGCGCCAAGAGCATGCTGGCCGAGCGGTATGGGCTGCGAGGGTCCGCTTCGTTCCGCATTCTGGGCCAAATGCTGCTGTTTCCCTTCGTACTCGCCTACCTGCTTCTCTTCGCCGCAGCCGTTCATGCCCGGCGCGGTTTGCGGTTGCTTTTCGGGTGGCAGCCCTCGTCTCGCGCGTCTTAGCGGAGGGGAACCGCGCCAGTCTCGCGGCGGAGATTCGGCGGGCTTGCCCATCGGTTGGAAGCACTAAACTGGTAGTGGCTGCCGAAATGGCGCTGGACACGAGAGGGAATGAGAAGCTCCATGAAGGCAATTCAGATTCATCAAAATGGCGGCCCGGAAGTGCTCACTCTGGGTGAAGTGGCGGCACGCGAGCCGGGTGCGGGCGAGGTGCGGATTCGCGTCCACGCCGCGGGCGTTAATTTCATTGACGTCTATCACCGGTCCGGGCTTTACCAGAATGCGTTGCCGTTCACGCCCGGCGTTGAAGGCGCGGGCGTTATTGAAGCGTTGGGTGAGGGCGTCGAGGGCTTCGCCGTGGGAGACCGGGTTGCATGGTGCATGAGCCCCGGCGGCTATGCCGAATCCGCAACCATTCCCGCGCGCAGCGTCGTGAAGCTGCCCGATGCGGTGAGCTTCGATC